>CAYXNM010000076.1:0-13340 GCA_964466385.1 uncultured Rhodobacter sp.
CGGGGCGCTTTTTGGCGCCTGTTAACCGGCCCGGGACAAATCTCACCGTCGCCTTCAGGCCAACTCCGATCTTTCTCACACACAAAAAAGGGTCAACGAAAATGGCTGTTGGTATGAGCCCTCCCGGCGCCGATCAGGGACTCGTCTTGTTCAGCTGCTTTCAGCGCAGGTCTCCAATTGCTCGGCATACATCTCGGCGCGTCTCTGGACGTCTTTTGATATCCGCAGCAACCATCGTTTCCGTCGATAGGTTCCGCGCCGATAGCCCGTGTGTCCGTCGTGATAGGCCAGATACTGCTTGCGCGCGCTGGTCTTGGGAATGCCCAGTCGTTGTGTCGACTGGTCCATGTACCAGCCCATGAAATCAACCGAATCGGCAAAGTTATCGCGCCTGGCGCGGTGGTTTCCGGTGTCACGAATGTACCATTTCCACGTACTGTCAATCGCCTGCGCAAACCCGTAGGCAGACGAATTGCGTCCCATGGGAATGACGCCCAGTTTGAAAGACAACGGCGTGCGGGCGTTTCCTTTGAATTTGCTCTCCTGATAGATCGTGGCCATCTGCACGGAAATGGGCACACCCCATTTCGCCTTGGCATCCACCATCGACCTGAACCATTTCGGGCGCTCGGTCCTGATGACACAGGCATCCGACATATTACTGGGAGGAGGCTGCACCGCCGACCCGCAGGCTGCCAGAAACAAGAGCACCGACACTGCAAATACGTTCCGCACGATGAATTCCGCCCCGCTCTGTTGCCGAGATTCTACGTTAGTTCGCCAGGAATTCGAAGACCTTTTGTCGATAATGACTCACTTTCGGGACTCTGATCCGAATTTGCGCTCAACCGGTTGGCAAAGGGGCGCCATGGGGCGCTTCATTAAGGGTTCAGACGAACTCCGACCGGTCATGTATGACCAAACTGCAACAGGTCAAACATGCCTCATGGGGAATTGTTTCGCGTTCCGACTTCAGGAAATCCAGATCGCGGAGCGTCGGTCCTGCGCCAGAAGGCGCAACGGAACACAGGGGCCGCGGCCCTTTACGCCCCTGCAACCCAAAGGGTCAGACCGGCATCCGGATGGGGGCCACCAGAACGCCTGCCCGGCGCTGAAAACGCTTTTTTGTTAGACCCGCGATCAATCAGGCCGACCGATCTGCGTCCGTATCGCTTGCCCCGAGCTGTCCTTTTGGCGCGCACATTTCCCTGACCCGACACGCTGGCCCGGCGGGAAAGCCTGCGTCGGACGACAACCAATAGGATAAAGATAACAATCCCATAACGGAACGTGGGCAACACCGCGTGCACCCGGTTTTGAGGTCGCCTATCCGGCATGCGCGATCGAACGGCCCCCTTTTTGAGAACGCCGGAGGCGGCCGGTGCGTGACCATTCCGCGGCGCCCCGAATTGTGGAAACGCCACAGGCGGCAAAACCGCGTGTCTTTGGGGGAAGACGATCCACACACGGCTGCGGGGCTTGGCGTCTGCGGGAGGGCATGAGAACCAGCCCTCCGGCAAAACGGCCAATGGGGTGGACAGGCGCGATGTCGCCCATATGATTACCTGCGCCCATCCGCCTGCACGGTAACAATACCAACGGATTGTTTCCCCAAAAAATGCACCTGTAGCGGTTGTGAAATATGGACAGATTTCGGCGTAATGCGTAGTAATACATCCGGGGGCTAGTGCGTTGATATGTTAAGAACCGAAGCAAAATATTCCATCGGGCAGGTTGTCCGCCACCGGAAATTTCCGTTCCGTGGGGTCGTTTACGACATCGATCCCATATTCGCCAACACCGATGAGTGGTGGGAATCCATTCCCGTTGAGTCGCGTCCGCGCAAAGATCAGCCATTTTATCATTTGCTGGCGGAAAACGAGAACTCGTATTACGTCGCCTACGTTTCCGAGCAAAACCTGCTGGAAGATGAAACCGGCGAGCCTGTGGGTCACCCTGAGGTGCCTTCGATGTTCAGCACCCTCAGGAACGGCAAGTACAACATGGAAGTGCAGATGCACTGAACCGGATCGCCGTTCGGTGGCTGGTAAAATGGCGTCACTTCAGGCGCTTACGTCCACGGAACGCCCTAATAACCCAGCGCGCATCCGTCTTTTCGGTGATCTGAGGCACCTTCCAGAACGCCGTTTTCGTGGTCGATCAGAATGGCCTGCCCACCGCCGAGCGGCTTGTCCGGGATCACGACCTCATGGCCCATATCCGCGAGTTCCTGCGCGACCGAATCGCCATAGCCGCGTTCGATCTTCATGTTGCCTTCGAACGAAAAACTTCGTGGCGCGTCAATAGCGGCCTGTGGGTGCATGCCAAAATCAACCATGTTGGTCAAGAACCGCGAATGCCCGTTCGGCTGATAGGCCCCACCCATGACACCGAACGGCATGAAGACCCGACCGTCCTTGCGCAACATTCCGGGAATGATCGTGTGCAGCGGGCGTTTCCCACCCGCCGCTTCATTTGGATGGCCCGCAAGCAGGGTAAACCCCGACCCCCGATTGTGAAAGTTGATCCCGAATTCGCGGGACGCCAGCCCCGAACCAAAGCTGTCAAAAATCGAATAAATCAACGAAACCGCCATTTGGTCGCGATCAACGACACTGAGATAGATCGTTTCCTTGTGGACGGATTCCCCGGATTTCGCGCCCGACACCATCGCCTTTTTCGGGTTGATGAGATCAGCCAGCCGTCGGGCCGTTTCCAAAGACAGCATATGGTCAAGACGTGTGACGTAATCGTGGTCCGCGATAATGCGGTCGCGGGCGTCATAGGCCAGCTTGGCCGCCTCTGCCTCGATATGCGCGCGAAAGCTGCCGTTTGGATCCTTTGACGTCAGATCGAAATGGGCAAGAATATTGTTCATCAATATTGCCGTCGCACCGTGGCCGTTTGGCGGATGCTCGACCAGATCGACGCCTTTGTAGGGGCCCGACACCGGTTCGGTATAATCACAGGATACCGCGGCAAAATCCTCAAGCGTGTGCACGCCGCCGCGCGCCTGTAGCGACTTGACCATGTCATGTGCAACATCGCCTTCGTAAAATCCCTTACGCCCTTCAGAGGCAATGCGGCTCAGCACTTCGGCCTGTTTTGGCGCCTGAAACAACTGGCCTGCGCGGGGCGCGCGCCCGGAAAACAGAAAAATGTCACGGGCATTCCCCTGCAACTGATGTGCCGATTTCCGCCAGTCAAAGGCGGTACGAGGGGCGACGGGCACGCCGGCCCTGGCATAGTGGATGGCCGGAGCAAGACAGGCCCTCAGCCCCAGCTTTCCCCAATCTTTTTCCAATCGGCAAAAGGCATCGACCGCGCCGGGAACCGTCACCGCCTGCGCCCCGAAAACAGGCATTTTCTGATTGCCTTCAGCGCGCAGCCTGGCAGCGTCAAGTGCCGCCGGCGCCCGACCTGATCCGTTGAGCGCGATGATCCGGTCTTCGCCACCGGGTTTCAGCAGGACAAAGCAATCGCCGCCGATGCCGGTCATTTGTGGCTCGCAAATCCCCAACAGAACCGCCGCCGCGATCGCGGCATCCACGGCGTTCCCGCCGGCCTCCAGCATCTGGATGGCAACTTTCGCGGCCAGTGGGTGCGACGTCGCGCACATGCCATTGGCGGCATAGACGGCAGAACGGCCGGGCAAATGGAAATCGCGCATATGGAATACCTGTCGGATTTGAAGATCGTGCCCAAAGGCTAACCCTCGGACGTTCCGGTGCCAACAGTTGTAGAAAAAGAAAATCCCCGGCGCTGCGCATCTGGGTGGGGGCAATTCAGCGCAGCGCCGAGGGAAGCTATGTCAGCTACAGGTCCGTTTTCGCGCCAGATGCAGGCAGGTGTTTGGAAACAAAACGACCATATTGGGGCAACCCGTTCCAGATTTAATCAATACCCGGGGAACGAAACCGGGGGGGCAAAAAAAGGCCCGGGCTTTCGCACCGGGCCAGATTTCTTCTCAGTAGCCCCCGGTGCCGCGGATCTGGGTGGGGGCTGATTAACCGCGACACCGGGGTGAGCCTTCGCTCGCTACAGGATCGGTTATCACGTCCAAACGCGGCGGAAAATGGATTTGAAACTGGTCTTTTCTGGGCAAAACGCGTATTCGCGGAAATGATCGGTTTCCGATTCCGGAACAGTGGGCTGCAGATCATGCCAAGCCCCCCAGCCGTGTATGAAGAATCGCCTGGTTGCTTGATTTTTGCCGCGATCACAGACAGAGTTGATCCATGAACACCGAAAACACGGCGCATCTGTTTGATCAAAGCCAGTCCCTGGCCCAGACAAGTTTTCACCGAACCGAGTTGAACGTGATTCTTTCACTTTACGGACGCATGGTCGCCGCCGGGGAATGGCGGGATTATGGAATCAGTTGTTTGCGGGACGTGGCGATATTCTCGGTGTTTCGACGAACGGCGGAAAACCCCATATACAGAATTGAAAAACACCCAAAACAGAAATCCCGGCAGGGGCAATACCTGATCATGGGAATCGATGGTCGCATTTTGAAACGCGGGAACGACCTGAAAACCGTTCTGCGCGTTCTGGAGAAAAAGTTGATTCGCGTGGTTCGCTAGATACGCCGCACGGCTTGAACCGAGCCTCCGCCTGCGCTTTTTACGCGGGCTTTTACGTCGGATAATGGCTCGGACGTGACCGCCATCCAATGCGCATTCGCATGGATAAGGGTAGAGGAATCCCTCATCACCCCCACATGGCCCTGCCAAAAGACAAGATCTCCGCGTTCAAGCGCATTGTCCCGGCCAATATCTGAGCCCAGACTTTGCTGCATGTCGCTGTCGCGCGGGCACACCTTGCCTGCCGCGTGAAGCGCCACTTGCACAAGCCCCGAACAATCGATGCCGTGCGCAGTATTCCCGCCCCAAAGATATGGAACACCCATAAACCGAGCGGCCACCGCAACGAAATCGGCCACGAAATCATCTTGCCCCGCAACATGATACTTTGGCACGAACCCTTGGCCCTGAAGGATAGCAAAATCCCCATCAAACCCACGGACGGTCAACGAGGCCCCAAACGGCAAGGGCATGATCGCCCGGCTTTTGATGTCGGGCGCTGAATAAATATGGCTGGAGAGCGCCGAAATCTTATGGCTGGGCGTTTGCGGTTCGCCCAGCGCCGAGGATTTGACGTATCCCGCATAGCCGTCCTTTTCGGCAAAACCGAACGCATAGCCGCTGGCGGGATCATCCTCCAACACATTGAAATTTTCGCCAAACAATAACTGGCAATCCAGCCCTTTACCTGGCGCGCGCAGCAGCCCGGCAACCGGCACGACAACCGAACAGCGCTTTCCTTCGGAAAACCGCTCGGCCTTGACTTTGCCGCGCAGGGAAAGATGCGCGACGCGTCCGTTACTGGCTGTCAGGCGCGGGTGCATCAGGGGGCCGACTTATCCGCCAACACGTCAAATATCGCGCGTGCCGCTTGAAATGCAGCGCCCTTGGGGCGCGCGGGTGCTGCGTTCGGGTTCCAGCCGTAAATGTCGAAATGAGCAAACCTTTGCGCCTGTGTGACAAACCGGCGCAGGAACAAGGCGGCCGTGATCGACCCCGCAAAACCGCCTGACGGGGCATTATCCAGATCGGCAATGCCGGGTTCAATCATATTTTCATAAGGGTCCCAGAAGGGCATCCGCCAGACCGGATCGGCCCCTTTGCGCCCCGCGCGTGCCAGCGCATGGGCAAGACTGTCGTTATTCGTATAAAACGGCGCGATGTCCGGGCCAACGGCAACGCGCGCGGCGCCGGTTAAGGTTGCCATCGAGATCAGGGTCTCGGGCGCTTCCTCGTCCGCAAGGGCGAGGGCATCGGCCAGAACAAGCCGCCCTTCGGCGTCCGTATTGTTGATCTCGACCGTCAAACCCTTGCGCGATGTCAGAATATCGCCGGGGCGAAACGCCCCTGCGGAGACCGAGTTTTCAACCGCGGGAACAAGCACGCGCAACCTTACGTTCAGCCCAAGCGCCATGATGATATGCGCAAGCCCCATGACCGTCGCCGCACCCCCCATATCTTTCTTCATCAACCCCATCGAGGCACCGGGTTTCAGGTTCAGCCCCCCCGTGTCAAAACAAACGCCCTTTCCCACAAGCGTAATTTTTCGCGCGGACGGATTGCCCCAGATCAGTTCCAGCAAACGAGGCGCCTGATCCGACGCGCGCCCGACCGCGTGAATAAGCGGCAGGTTTTGCCGTAACAAATCATCACCCACGACCGCACGGGTTTCAGCCCCAAACGCGTTTCCAAGCGCGAAAAATGCGGTTTCCAGCGCCTCTGGCCCCATATCGTTCGCCGGGGTGTTGATAAGATCGCGCGTCAGGAATTCACCTTTGGCAAATGCCGATATCCGTGCCGAATCAACGCCAGCTGGTGGGGTTAGAACGGTTTTCAAGGGCCCATCGCCCGGCTTTTTGTAGCGATCGAAACGATAGTCGGACAATTGCCATGCCAACGTGGCCTCGGCGGCTTCGTCCGGGGACAACCCTTCTGCTATGTGATATGTTCCTTCCGGCAGGTTGGGCACGATTGCCGCGAAATGAAACCGTCCGCGCCCGCGCGCCTTTGCGTCCCCCCAACCGAATAACGCACATTGAGCGTTGCCGTCCTGATCCGGAACCAACAAGCTTTCCCCAAGATCGGCACGAAATCCGTTGGTCGTGACCCAGGTTGCAACCGTGGGCGGCTGATCTTTCAACCAGCCTTCCAGCGCGTCCTTTGGCAACACGATTATCGGGGTTGAGGCATCTGCCATTTCACACAGTTCCGGGATCAAGGGACATGTGGACAGACTATTGTTTTGCCGCCCGCTTGCAAGTGGGATCAATCAGGCATCGTCGCCCCGTCAATCGCCGCAGCAAGCGTCGCATCACCGACGCGGATCAACCGTTCGGCAACCGCGTGAAGCGCGTTCATGTCCCCCCGATGGGCGCATGTTACAGCATCACGCGCCACACGTGCCAACAGGACGAACCCCAATTTTTCCCCCACGGTATCAAGCCCGGCAGCGGCGGTGGTCAGGTTGGCCAGATTGCCCACCTGCAAGGCCTGCTCGACCGCGCCCATGTGTTCGGCCACTTCAACCACGGCCCATTCCAGCGCGTCATGCGCAGCGTCTGCCGTTTGTCCCGTTTGCAGCATGCAAAGCGCATCCATCTGTATACGTACATCTTCCGCGATTCTAAGTCGCGCAATATCCATTGTCATTTCCCGCGTCCCAAAAAATCCCACCTTGCATCGGACGGTAGCGCCGGGGATTGAAAAGACCGTTAGCAAAGAAGCATTTGTGGCTCGAAATTGGTGAAAATTCGTTCTATCCTGCGCCCTTGAATCGCGAGTGGTCCGAATGAAAAACGCAAAACCCCTGCCCTCCTATCTGATTACAAGATATCTTGGATGGAAGGCGACCGAGTTTTCCGAAAACAAAGCCTGGTACAAACGGCTTGCCAGCGAAGGCCAGCATCCCCGTGCGATGGTGATTTCGTGTTGCGACAGCCGGGTCCACGTCACCTCGATATTCGGCGCGGAAACGGGCGAATTCTTCATCCACCGGAACATCGCCAATCTTGTTCCGCCCTATTCGCAGAACGAAGACTATCACGGGACTTCGGCGGCGATCGAGTATGCCGTGACGGCCCTCAAGGTCGCGCATATCATCGTGATGGGACATTCAAACTGCGGCGGCGTGAACGGCTATCACGAAATGTGCAATGGGCGCGCGCCGGAACTGGCAAACCCCGCGAGTTTCGTGGGTCGATGGATGGAAATCCTCGGACCTGGTTATAAACGCGTTCAGGATATCAAGGACGAAACCACCCGCATCCGCGCGCTGGAGCGCGAGGCGGTCATGATTTCACTGGAAAACCTGATGGGGTTTCCCTTTGTGAAAGAAGGTGTCGATAACGAAACCCTGACAATTCACGGGCTGTGGAACGACATCGCAACCGGTGGCCTTCAGGCGTTCGACAGCGCCAGCGGGACTTTCATCGAACTTGCATGACGACACCGGGATTCAGGCTTTCTTCAGAACCCGGTTTCCCAGAACTTCGGCGATCTGCACCGCGTTGAGCGCCGCCCCCTTGCGCAGGTTGTCGCTGACACACCACAGGTTTATGCCGCTGTCGATGGTGGGGTCTTGTCGGATACGGCTGATGAAGGTGGCATAATCGCCCACACATTCCACCGGGGTCGTATAACCGCCGTCCTCGCGCTTATCGACCACCAGAATGCCCGGCGCGTTGCGCAGGATTTCGCGGGCCTCGTCTTCGTCCAGCGGGTCCTCAAACTCGATATTGATCGCTTCGGCGTGCCCAACGAAGACCGGAACCCGCACACAGGTCGCCGTCACCTTGATCTTGGGATCGACGATCTTTTTCGTCTCGGCGACCATTTTCCATTCTTCCTTGGTCTGGCCGTCCTCCATGAAAACGTCGATATGCGGAATGACGTTGAACGCAATCTGCTTGGTGAATTTCTCGGCGTCCTTTTCCTGCCCGGGGACGTAGATGCCCTTGGTCTGGTTCCAAAGCTCATCCATCCCCTCTTTTCCCGCGCCCGAGACGGATTGATAGGTCGAAACCACCACCCGTTTGATCCGCGCCCGGTCATGAAGCGGTTTCAGCGCGACAACCATCTGCGCGGTTGAACAATTGGGATTGGCGATGATGTTCTTCTTTGAATATTCGTGGATCGCGTCGGCATTCACCTCGGGCACAATCAAAGGAACCAAAGGATCATAGCGGTAAAGCGAGGAGTTATCGATCACCACGCATCCGGCTTTTGCAGCGACGGGCGCATATTTTTTCGTGGCGTCAGCACCGATTGCAAAAAGCGCAATGTCCCAGCCCGCGAAATCGAACGTGTCCAGATCCTGCGTCTTGAGTGTCGTTTCGCCAAAGCTGCATTCGGTTCCCAGCGATTTGCGCGACGCAAGGGCTGCGATTTCATCCACCGCGAACTGGCGTTCTGCCAGAATGTTCAGCATTTCGCGGCCAACATTTCCGGTGGCCCCGGCGACAACGATTTTGTACCCCATCGGGTTTCTCCTGAAGGATCGGGTTTGGTAGGGCGCCTCTTACCGCGAAACTTCCCGGGGAGGAAAGACCTATTGGATCGAACGCGACATTTGAGTCCCTCGGCAGGCGCAGCCCTTTCCGCACAACCCACTCAACTGTCGTGATAATTTGATCCATCAAGCAAGAATCCAGTGGTTCGAACCGTGGAATTCGTACCACTATGCGTGCCCTATCCCGGCGAATTCATGGGGTAGCGGTTGGAAAGCGTCTGTTGAACCGCCCGCCAGAGCGGGTTTGAGGAAAAGCCGCTGGTGTGGCCCGGCATCTGGTGCGCCAGCAACCCAAGGCGCGTCTCAAACGGCACATAGGGATAACTGTCGATCGTCAGGCCCTCGAACGCGGCGGTTTCGGTGCTCTGAAACTCCCACGAAAGGCTCATGAGAGTCGCCGGAGCGCCGGAACGGGGATTGGGCCGACCTTGCCATGTATAAGTCTCGCCCGTCCAGATCAGCACGTCTCCGGCCCCGGCGGGCAAGGCGCGGATCGAAGGCAGGCTGGCATCTGCTCGCTCAGGTTTCTTTGCCCCGTAATTCCGGTCCTGCCCGGCTGGAACCGCATAGACGCAGCCGTTGTCTGGTGTCGCGTCCGTGAGCGGCACCCAGACGTTCACGGATTTCGGGCTTTTGTCCCGAAAGAGGCTGTTTGCAGGTCGTTGACGCGCTGCAAACCTGCCCTGACTGTCTGATCCGAGGTGATCCGCGTGGAAATTCGGAACCATCGCGGCTTTTCCGTCGAGCAAACCACCCAGCACGGCTTCCAACTGGGCGATAATCGCCCAGGTTTCATCGTAAACGCCGATGAACGACGCTGGCAGACCCGCAACCACGATGCGCTCCAGCGCATCGGATATGGCGGAAAGGTCAACCGCGATGCCGGGCGATTTCAGATGGAGGTAACCGTCGTTGATAAGTCTCAGCCGATCCTCTGCTGCCTGCCCTGGGTGGCGTTGAATGGCGGAAAGGGGCTGGCCGTCGGAAATCGTCAGATCAGGCGCCAGCCGGCGCCAGAATTCTGCACTTTGCGCCGCAATGGCCAAGCCTTGCGGAAGTTTGCGGTTCCTGCGAATCATAAGAGCTCCGATCTTGCTGACGACCTCGGATAAGTCCCCAATTCCTATTTGGGATCGGCCAGCAGTTTATTCTTGCGAACAGGACATCGGTGTAATGCGTTGGCTTTAACCATGTCAAATATTTGTCACAAAATAGCCTGTTTTCAGGATGTTACTGATGCAACTCGGCGCCAATTCCCGCGTTTTGGGAAACAATGCAAGCCATGTCCCGACACTACGCGCCACGTGTAAACAACCCGTCTGCCCCAAAACCGTCCAAAGCGAATCAATGGCAGGAGCCGTCTACCAATGTCCTGCCCCCTTTGGTATCAGGTGACACCATTTCGGACGTCAGGAAACGAAAGAACCCATGGCAACGAAAAACCTTCTCATGGTGGGGGCGGGCCTGTCCGGTGCCGTAATCGGCCGCGAACTGGCCAAAGCCGGTCACAACATTACCATTGTCGATGCCCGCGATCATGTTGCCGGAAACTGCCACACCGAACGCGACGCGGAAACCGGCGTCAATGTTCACGTTTACGGCCCCCATATTTTTCATACCGACGACATGCAGGTTTGGGACTACGTCAACGGCTTCGCGACGTTCATGCCCTACAAGAACCGCGTAAAAACCACCTTCAAAGGGCAGGTTTTTTCTCTGCCGATCAATCTTCACACGATCAACCAGTTTTTTGGCCGCGCCATGCGCCCGGACGAGGCGTTTGAGTTTATCACGACAACGCAGGCGGACCGCTCGATCAGCGATCCACAAACGTTCGAAGAACAGGCGCTGCGTTTTGTGGGCCGGGATCTTTATGAGGCCTTTTTCAAAGGCTACACGGTGAAACAATGGGGGTGCGCCCCTTCGGCATTGCCTGCCTCGATCCTGAAACGCCTTCCGGTGCGGTTCAACTATGACGACAATTATTTCTTCCACCGCTTTCAGGGCATGCCGAAAAATGGCTACACGCCGATGGTGGAAAACATTCTGGATCACCAAAACATCGCCGTCCATTTGAACACGCCGTTTGATCGCGCAGATAGCGCGGATTTCGACCATGTTTTCTACTCTGGCGCGCTCGACGGATTTTACGATTTTGATCTGGGGCGATTGGGATACAGAACGCTCGACTTTGACCGGTTTTCCTATGATGGCGATTACCAGGGATGCGCTGTCATGAACTATGGCGAGGAAAGCGTGCCTTATACGCGCATCACGGAACATAAACATTTTGCCCCGTGGGAAGAACACGAAGCGTCGGTCTGCTACTGCGAGTTTTCGCGTCAGGCTAAACCCGGCGACATCCCCTATTACCCCATCCGGCAGGTGCGCGAGAAAGCCCTTCTGGCGAAATACATTGAACGCGCCCAGTCGGAAGCCCGCGTGACGTTCGTTGGTCGTTTGGGGACCTATCGCTATCTCGACATGGACGTAACGATCCGCGAGGCGCTGGATACGGCGGAGCAATTCCGGAAGCTTGGCGCGCGGATGCCAGCGTTTATCAAAACGCCTCTGTGACGAAAATGGTCGCGCGACCCGTTCAGGCTAACGCGTCAAAGAAACGTTTCAGGAAAGGCTCGTAATTCCGCCACGCCTCCGAGCTGCCCTGATACATTTTCTGGCGCACCTGCATGGCCGAAGCTGTCCGTACGGATCGTTTGTTTTCCTGAAAACTCAAACAGCTTTCCTGCCACTCCAGCCCGACAAATTCCAAAAGCGCGCGGGTCGAGTCTTCCTGATGCTCGGTCAGGTGTTCATAGCTCAGGTCATAAACCTGGCCCGGAAACTTTTCATGCCAAAACGCCATCAGGTCGCGGTAAAGAGAGATATATTCCAACAAGTCTTCAGGATCGTAAGCGTAAAGATTGCCGTCGGTCGGGAAGTAATGTTTGAAGATGGACCAGAAAACAGCGCGGGCGTCCCGTTTGGTGTGAATGATTTTTGATTCAGGGAACGCCGCCAGAATGAACCCAATCCAGCGGAAATTGATGGGAGACTTATCAATAACGAACCGCGATCCGTCCTGTTTGGGCCTTTCAGAAAGGTAGTGTTGGCGAATAGCGGAAACAACATCGCCCCGCGCGTCCGGGTCCGTCCAGTCGAGCGACTGTATTGCGGTTGTGAGCGCGTCAAGCTCTCCACCGCCGAAAACGTCGGAGTGACTGGAAAGGATCTGTTCAACCAGCGTTGTTCCGGACCTTGGCATGCTGACAATAAACAGCGGAATGCCGGTTTCCAGCGGTTCATCGCGCGACATTGGAAAGGCATCGGGTTCGGCAAAAGCCTCCTTTATGGATTCAAACAGGTACGTGTCGTTTTCAATTTCGTAACCGGATTGCCGTTTACGCAACCTGTTGCCTTCAGACAGATATTGAACCGATTTTTCATGGTTTTTGATGTCGTCACAGGCCTTTCCGAGGGAAAAATTCAGCAGCATCCGTTCTTTGTCGGAACGGTCGGGACTGGTCAGAAGATCCTGCATCATCGCAATTTGCGGGTCATTGGGCTGATATTTACGAATGGCACTGATATTCTTATGGACATCAATATCGTAAGGTTTGATTGAAATTGCGTGATCATAATATTTCAGCGCCGACTGCCGGTCGCCGGTCTGAACGAATACATTCCCAAGATGGTTCAACGTTTCAGGGTGATCAGGGCGCAGCGCAAGTGCGCTTTGAAAGCAGGCCAGCGCCTCGTCAACCTCGCCGATGGCCTGCAATGTCTTGCCCAGATTGCAATGCGCATCGGCATATTCCGGCTTCAGTCGCAGCGCCTCGCGGAATTCCTCAACCGCCTTGTCAGGATCCCCGGATGTCACCCACATATTGCCCAGATTGTTGTGGGCTTCGGCATAGTCCGGTTCAAGGCTCAAAGATCTGGAATAACTTTCCAATGCCGCGTCAAAATCGTTCAATGTGGTGTGCGCGGCACCCAGCACGTTGAACATGACATGGGCATTGGGCGCCGTTTCAGAGATACCGCCACCCAAAGCGACCAGTTCCCTGAGCTTGCCTTCCCGAAACAGGGTGACCATCGACTGAACATCGGGCGGGGCAGAGTTTTGGTTTTCGCGTTCCATGTCCGGTTTCTAGGGCAATTCCGCGCGGATTGTCACCCGTGCATCCACGATTTGTCACGGTTTTGAGCGAAGATTCACAAGGGAGGAATGGCGCACCGGGGAGGAT
>CAYXNM010000077.1:0-13323 GCA_964466385.1 uncultured Rhodobacter sp.
AACTATTGACGGCGCGTCGCAAACCGCTGATATTTCGCGCACTTCACGCTGGCGGCGTGTGGTGTATAGCTCTACGCCCGAAACTGGCAGGAACACCACCACCGCGCAGGAAAAAGGGGCATCTGATGAAACGGCGATCACGCGTGGTTGCGACCCTTGTCGTCAGCACCTTCACGCTGGCGGCTTGCGTTTCCAATGACGGAACACCCCTGCCCAAAACGACTGACGGTGCTCTTATCGGTGGTCTGATCGGCGGGATCATCGGCGCAGGTCGCGGGGGCAACAAGAAAAGCAACATCATCGTCGGAACAGCCATCGGGGCGGCCGTTGGCGGCTTGATCGGGCAGGAACTGGACCGGCAGGAACAGGCGTTGCGCGCAAGCATGACGAACGGGCGTGTCGGGATCGTCAACACGGGGTCCGAACTGGTCGTGACCCTGCCCGAGGACATCACCTTTGAAACGGGCAGTGCCTTTGTTCGGGACTCGTTGCGGGGGGATCTGGCGCTTTTGGCGGCGAACCTCAACGATTTTCCCGACACGACGGTCGATGTCGTGGGCCATACCGACAATGTCGGCGCCGCCGGGTTCAATCAGCAACTGTCGGCCCTGCGCGCCGAAAGCGTCAGCAGTATCCTTGTTGAAAACGGCGTTTCGTTACCACGTATTCGTGCGATCGGGCGCGGGGAATACGATCCTGTCGCCTCAAACCTCAGCGAGGCGGGGCGTCAGCAAAACCGCCGTGTCGAGGTCATCATTCGCCCTGTCCGATAACAGGCGCGGATTGCGCGGCCGTGCAAGCGGTCAGCGCCGCGCAATTGGCGGGATCAGATCGTCGCGGCTCCGTTGGCAGTTGTCCAACACCTCATCCGCTCATAATATCTGAGAAATCGGAAGAGAGGTGCGACGTGCCGTTTCAGAAAATTCAGGCCGAGAAGGTCTCGGCATCGGTTGTTCGCCAGATCGAGGGCCTGATCCTGCGAGGCGTTCTGCGGCCGGGCGAACGCCTGCCTTCGGAACGTGCGTTGGCCGACCGGATGGGCGTGTCGCGTCCATCGCTGCGCGAGGCTCTTATGGTGCTGGAGAAAAACGACCTTCTGGTGACCAGACCCGGATCGGGTGTGTTTGTGGCTGATGTTCTGGGTTCCGTATTCTCGCAACCGCTGATCACGCTCTTTGCCAGCCATGACGAAGCACTGTTCGACTATCTGGCGTTCAGGCGCGATCTGGAGGTCATGGCCGCCGAACGCGCCGCGCAATCCGCCAGCGACACCGAACTTAGGACCATCAACACCGTTTTTGGCAAAATGGCAAAGGCCGCCGATGGCGCATCGGCGGACATTCAGGCCGGTCTGGACGCGGATTTTCATATGGCCATCGTTGAAGCGTCGCACAATATCATAATGCTGCACACCATGCGGTCGATGTTCCAACTGTTGCGCGCGGGTGTGTTTTACAATCGGCAGGCCATTTTCCGACAGAATACGACCCGACAGGCACTGTTGGAACAGCATCGGCGGATCAATGATGCCGTGCAGTCCCGCAATCCGGCGGACGCTGCGGATTCGGTGCGTAAACATCTGGATTTCGTTGAATCCGCGCTCAGGAACCAGCAGCACCAGGCCCGGAACGAAACAACGGCGAAGCAGCGATTTGCCCGCGCGATGCCGAAAGACACCTGAAAACGGCAGAAAATGTTTCCATTTTCGCAACAATAGTCGGAATTTCGCGCGCTCATTGCCAGTTCCGGAACATTGTTGCGAATCTTTGACTCTTGTTAACCTCTGTGTCCTGATTGACGCCTGCTTGGTAACGGGGGTGATCATGAAAACGATCGCAATTGGATTCATCTTGGCTGCGGTTTCCGCAACGGCCTTGTCTGCGCAACAATACGGACGTCCGGCCTATCCGGACAACTGGAGTGGTGGGCCACCCCTGCCGCCCCTTGGACCTTCGCCTGTCCATGTGACGCAAAGCCAGGTCCTGAATGTTCATCCGCGCATTGTGGTGACGGCAACCGCGCCTTCCTACTATTTCGCGGGAGAGCCGGTCTTTCTGCACCCGCAGACGCAGCTCAGCCGCGAGCGGGCCTACCAGTTCCGGTTCGGCCACAGCGCGCCGACGGTCCTGTACCCGTGAAAAGAAGAGGGCCCGCTGGTTTCCCGGCGAGCCCTTTCATTCGTTGACTCCGACAGCCGGTTTTAAAGCGCAATCCGAAAAATGGGAACCGGTTTTCGGAGTGAATTGCGCGTAAAATCAATGAGATAGAGCCGCCCCGCCGATCCAGGGAAAAAGACGCGGCTCTAGGCGCAATTGATTTGATACACCGTGTCCCTCACACCCTTGACCGAGCAGCGATGAGGGCAGCGCCTGCCTGGGTGGGCGCTTTGTGGCGCTTGGTTGCCGCGCGGTGTGTTTTCGTGGTAAAATTAATGATATCAATGCATTACGCCGTTGTAAAAGCGCCTACCGAGGGGCAGGCAGGCGCTGCCCGGCGTATCCGCCGGACGGGTATGGGGACGGGGTTCGTGCCAAAAGGCCGGGGGGTGAACGCGTGCTGCACTCTCCTGCCTGCCCCTCAATCATGGGTTCGTCATTGGGCGAGCCCTTTCATTCGTTGACTCCGACAGCCGCCTGTCGTCAGTTCAGCTTGTCGCCCACATCACTGATGGCCGCGTCGATCAGCCCGCCGGCGTCCTTGGCGGACATCGAACTGGCGATCACTTCGCTGGCCGCGCTGATGGCGACATTGATCGCGGTGTCGCGGACCTCTTTTACCGCGGCTGTTTCGGCTGAGCTGATTTGATCCTCCGCCGCCTTCAGACGGCGCGCAATCGATGCTTTCAGGTCTGCTTTCGCCTCGACCGCGGCGTTCGCGGCTTCGGCCTTGGCCTGCTCGACGATCGCTTCGGCGTGGGTTGCCACCTCTTTTTGTTTACGCTCGTAGGATGCCAGAATGGTCTGCGCTTCCTCGCGAAGCGCGCGCGCCTCGTTCAGTTCCTCGCTGATCGTTCCGGCCCGCGCGTCCAGCATCTTCGTCAGCATGCCCGGCACCTTGAGGTAGATCAGAACCCCGACGAAAAAGAGAAAGGCGAACAGCACAACGGTGTGCGTGTTGTTGAGCGAGAAAAACGGTTCGGACGCCGCGAATGCGGGCGAAGCGGCCAGACCGATGCCCGAAACAGCCAGTGCTTTCAACATGTTTTTCATGACAACCCTTTCATCCTGGCCGCAACAGCCGCCGCGATCGTCTTGCCATCACCCGCACCGGGCATGATCGCCTTGACGATTTCGCCGGTCGTGTCGGTCGCAACTTCGGCGACCGCCTTGACGGCACCTTTGCGGATTTCCGCAATCGCCTTTTCGGATTCCGCGGTTTTCGCCGCAATTTCCGCATCCGCCTGTTCAATGGCAATATTCAGGTCGGTCTGTATTTCAGCTTTCGCTTCGGCGACGATCCGTCCGGCTTCGGCGCGGGCGTCTGCCAGCGCCTTGACGTAAGCTTCCTCGGCTTGGGTCGCGCGCAGTTTCAGGTTTTCGGCCTGCTCGATATCGCTGGAAATCACACCCTGTCTTTCGCCCAGAACCGAGGCGATGCGTGGCAACGCAATCCGGCTGAGGACAAGATAAAGCACGACAAGCGTGATAATCAGCCAGAACCACTGGTTCGGGAATGTCGCGAAATCAAGCTGCGGCATACCCTCTGCGTGTTCGGAAACGGCATGACCGGCCTCGGCCAGTTCGGTCTCAGATGCCATGGCACCCTCCGTAAGCTATTTGCGTCGCGATCATTTGCGACGCGCCCCAACCCCGGCAACCCAGGAAAAGGATTGCCCGTTTTTCAATCAGGTCGGCGCTTACTGAGCGTACATCAGCAAGAGAGCCACGAGGAACGAAAAGATCCCCAGAGCTTCCGAGAACGCAATGCCGATGAACATGGTCGCCGTCTGGCCACCTGCTGCCGACGGGTTGCGCAGCGCGCCCGAAAGGTAATTCCCGACAACGTGACCCACACCAACGGCGGCGCCGCCCATGCCTGTACATGCAAGACCCGCACCGATCAGTGCGCCCATTTGTACCAGATCGCCTTCTACTGCCATTTGTTTTCTCCTTCAGATGTGAATGGCTGGAATGAGTATTCGTGAACTTCAGTGCCCCGGATGCAGTGCATCGTTGAGGTAAACACAGGTCAGAATTGTGAACACATAGGCCTGGATGAACGCGACGATCACCTCCAGCCCATAGACGGCCATGATGGCCAGAACCGGAAAGACCGAAAAGACACCAAGCGCCCCGGCAAACCCCGCGAAAACCTTTATGACCGCGTGACCCGCCATCATGTTGCCCATGAGCCGGATCGAGTGGCTGACCGGGCGCACGAAGTACGAGATGACCTCGATGATCGCAAGGATCGGCCGCAGGACCAGAGGCGCGCTGGTGATCCAGAAAATCTTGAGGAAACCAACCCCGTTTCTGGCAAGGCCGAGAATGGTTACGGACAGAAACACCGACAGCGCCAGGAAAACCGTGACGGCCGCGTGGCTGGTGGTGGTAAAGCTGTAAGGAACAAGCCCCAGAACGTTGGCAAACACGATGAAGGTAAACAACGTCATGATCACCGGGAAATACTTCAGGCCTTCCTTGCCGTTGATGTCCTCGATCATCTTGTAGGTGAAAACATAGAATATCTCGGCAATCGACTGTGTGCGCGTTGGCACGATCGCCCGCCCGCGCGTGCCAATGACCAAAAGCAACACGACCGCCAGCAGGGAAATTCCCATCCAGAGCGTCATGTTTGTCGGTGTGTACAATGTCAGGTCCTGCCCGCCGAACAGGGGCTTGATGACAAACTGGTCCATCGGATGGATGTTGAAAACGGTTTCTGCGTGTTCTTCCGCCATCAAAGGCCCCTTTTCATTGTCGCCCCTGTGGCGTCAGTCGTCTGCCGTATCCGCGTTCGCGGCCTTGGCGTTTTGGTCCTGAAGCTCGGCCGCTGTGCGCATCATCGTGCGAACTCCGGCGGCAAAGCCCAGCAATGTAAACAGCACCAGGAATATCGGGATTGTCCCGAGCAGGCTGTCCAGCCCGTATCCGATGCCAAAACCGATGGCCAGTCCGACCACAAGTTCGATGACCATCCGCCACGCAGCCCCCGCCGCGCTGTGATGGTCATGGTGCCGCCGACCAGGGTTCCTGTCCGCTTTCGCAGCGTTGATGCGGGCCTGGAGCGCTTCCAAAGCCTTTGGATCGGGTGCGTCCGGCATCGCAGTGAACCCCTTTTGGCAGTCCGGCGGAAACTAGAAATGCAAGCCGCCCGAGTCAAGACGAATTGCGTCTGGCGTCACGCCCCGTAACCTATTGAAAGTTTTCGATATTTCAGATTTTCTTTTGGCGCGCTCATTCCCTGAACCCGGACATGTCCGCCCTGAATCGGAAAAAGGATCATTCAACCATCCGGTTGACTGTTTGCCGGTCGGATCAGGTTTCAGGCTTGCAGGTCAACTTTGACCAAAGGTTTGGCGATCAAATCTTCCACCAGCAAACTGATCAACTGACTGCGCCCGCTCACGTCGGCTTTTCGGTAAATACCGTTGAGATGCGCCTTGATGGTTCCATCGCGGGAGTCGCGCAACTCGGCGATTTCGGCAATCGACAGTCCCTTGATCGTGAACAGGGCGACATCCCGTTCAGACGGAGTCAGGCTCCATTCCGAGAAATATTCTTCGATCACGTCGTGCAGCGCGCCCGTCGCAACGCGCATTCCGCGCTCGATCTGGGCGTTGCGTTCCAGCAACGACCGAAGATACGAAATCTCGAAAAAGATCGCCAGCGCCAGTCCGATCGTCGCCACGATTTCCACGAACAGGTGAATATTGTCCGCACGGTTGCTGACATGCGCCAACGCGTCGATAAGCACATCGTAGACAAAAAACACCGCACACAGCGTCTGCACGATGATCAGAACGACCAGTGCATAGCTCAACCTGTTGTTCTTTGTGCCCGGTTCCACTTGGGAATGCCTCCCGTATGGGGGACGTCTAACACAAGCCAATATACGACCGCTACGGATTTCGGCAGGAAACGGGTCTTTTTGTTCAGTTTTCCCTGGAAATCCGGGCGCACGGTTGACGGTGTTTCCCCAAAGCGCCCATTATTCGGGATGGCACCCGAACTCGATCTCGTTTTTTCTGCACTTGCGGATCCCACGCGCCGCGTCATTCTGACGATGCTGCTGGAAGACGACATGGCCGTGACCGACGTGGCCGAGCCTTTTGAAATGTCCCTTGCCGCCATATCCAAGCATCTGGTCATCCTGACCCGCGCCGGCTTGATCAGCCAGGAGAAGCGGGGCCGCGTCAAGTGGTGCAAACTGGAACCGACAGCACTTCGTAACGCGTCGATCTGGATGGAGAGTTTTGGCCAGTTCGAGGCCGTCAATCTTGACAAGTTCGAACAGTTCCTGGACCGCGAGCGCATCCAGATCGCCGACAATTCGAACGATAGCGACGAAACACTTTAATTCATCCTTAGAGACTCCGCGCCATTACTGAATGCAGGAGTGCGGGATTGCTGTCAGAAAGATGCGGGTCATTGCCCTTGTCGCCGCCGGAGTGTTTTCTTTTTCTGACGGGACAAGATGCGGGCCTTTGCTGTCTCAGATCGCTACCGCAACACAAGCGCGGTTCAAAACTCGGTCGACGGGTTGGCGATGGCCGCCCTTTCCGCAAGCCCGGAACCTCTGGACACGACCGAATCAGCCGCCGCCAACGCCGCATGGGCCTATTTCGCCCGAACCGGTGATCCGGTTTCGGGTTTCAGCCCGGCGTCGAACCGTTCCGCCCAGATCGGGCCGTGGGAAATGGGCTCGACGCTTCATGCCATCCTTGCAGCGCAAAGACTTGGCCTTGTTTCGGGGATCGAGGCCAGCCGGCGCATTTCTCTTTGTCTGTCCTCATTGGCCGGCCTTCCCGTCGGACGCACGAAACTGCCCGGACGCGCCTATCACTTTGAAACGCTCTCGCCGGTCGGCTCCAAGGCAGTGTTGAGCGGTCAGGTCATCGGTTTTTCGGCGCGGCAAATCCTCAGGCTGGTGTCGGGCTTCATCGCGACCGCGCATCATCATGGCGATCTGGCCCCCGAAATCGCCCTGATTCTCAACCGCTGGAACATGCGCTATCTCTTGAAGAAGAACACCTTGCGTTCGGCGGTTGCGGGCAGGAACGGCCGGGAAATCCTGCGCTCCGAGGAATGGCTGGGCCATGAACAATACGCGGCGCGAACGGCATCTTTCATCGGCATGAAGGCCGAGCGCGCGGCGGATATCAGGCCGAACCTCGGCGCGCACAAAATCGGGGATATTCCGGCCCCCTGTGACAAACGTCGGTTTGGCGGAAAGCCCGCCATCCTGACATCCGACCCCTTTCATCTGGAGGCGATGGAATTCGGCTGGCGGCAAGACATGCTCGACGTTGCCGCCAGCCTGCTCCTTTGTTTCCGGAACCGGTTCGAACGGACCGGCAATCTGACGGCGCCCGGCGAGGATGTTCTGGACAAACCTCCCGGCAAAGTCATTCAGGGCCTGCGCAACAGCGCGTTGCCTTTTGCAAGCGTCGATGAAACCGGCAATGACACGCAGATCACCTGGGAATTGTCCACCAAATCAGCTTTCGGATGGTGGTCGCTGGTGCCTTCGCCCTATGCGCAAAAACTGCTCGACGGTGTATCGCACCTCATGACGCCCAACGGCTGGCAATCGGGTGTTTTTGAAGGCAACGGCAAGATCAACACGTCAATCTCTCTCAACACCAATGCCGCGATCCTTCAGGCGCTTCACTACAAGGCACAGGGGCCGGTTTTTCCGGCAAAGGGCAGCGCATGAGAAAACCGCCCGAGGTTTCCCCCGGGCGATCGGCTTTTGTAAAGGTATCCGGCGTTACTTCAGCGCCAGATCCGTGATTTCATGGGTCCAGGCCCCTTCTGGCGCCTTGGTGATCACCGGATCGGAACCGCCTTTCATCAGGCTGTCCACGGTCCGCTGATAATCCGCCGGGTCAAGTGTTCCGTCCGAACCCGCCGTCAGTTTGGCAATCTCGCCCATCATGCGCTTTTGGTGCTTTTCGGTCTGCGCACCTGTCGCGTCATTCTCCAGAACGATCATGGCCGCATCGTCAGGATGTGTTTCGGCCCATTTCCAGCCTTTCATCGAGGCGCGGACAAACCGAACCATCTTGTCCTTGAACGCCGCATCTTTCAGGCTGTCTTCCAGCACATACATACCGTCTTCCAGCGTGGCGACGCCCTGATCCTCGTATTTGAAGACCGTCAGATCGTCCGGGGAAAGGCCCGCATCGATGATCTGCCAGTATTCGTTATAGGTCATGGTGGAAACACAGGCAGCCTGACCTTGCAGGATCGGATCAACGTTAAAGCCTTGCTTCAGAACCGTGACGCCTCCGTCAGAACCATCGGTTTTCAGGCCGAGCTTGCTCATCCAGCTGAGGAACGGATATTCGTTGCCATAGAACCAGACGCCCAGCGTCTTGCCCGCAAAATCGGCGGGCGACGCGACACCTGCGTCCTTGCGGCAGGTCAGCATCATGCCCGAAGACTTGAACGGCTGCGCGATATTCACCAGCCCAAGACCCTTTTCACGCGAAGCCAGCGCCGAGGGCATCCAGTCAAGTACGACATCCGCGCCACCGCCTGCAATCACCTGCGCCGGGGCCACGTCCGGTCCGCCCGGTTTGATCGTTACGTTCAGGCCTTCTTCGTCATAAAAGCCCTTGTCTTTTGCGACGTAATACCCGGCAAACTGGGCTTGCGTGACCCACTTGAGTTGCAGCGTCACATCATCGGCAGCCTGAGCCATCGAGGCCCCCAGCGCCATTGCCCCCGCAAGGGCCGTTGTCAGTAGTTTCTTCATCTTTCTCTCTCCCGGTTGGTTAAAGTTGTTGCTCAGCCTCTTCTCTGCGAAGGATGCCAGAAGGTCACCGCCCTCTCGATCATCGCGACACAGCCATAAAATGCGCTTCCGGCCAGGGCCGCAACCACAATTTCCGCCCACACCATGTCCAGTGCAAGCCGTCCGACTTCCGTCGAAATCCGAAATCCCATCCCCTTGATGGGCGAGCCAAAAAACTCCGCGACGATGGCGCCGATCAGCGCCAGTGTCGTCGAGATCTTGAGTCCGTTGAATACAAAGGGCATTGCCGCGGGCAATTTCAATCGCAGCAATGCCTGCAGAGGTGACGCGGCGTAGGTCCGCATTAGATCACGCTGCATGTTGTCGGTTGCCTGCAGGCCCGCAACCGTGTTGACCAGCATCGGAAAGAAAACCATCACAACGACAACTGCCGCTTTTGACTGCCAGTCAAAACCGAACCACATGACCAGTACCGGCGCCATTCCGACGATCGGAAGCGCTGCCACGAAATTGCCGACCGGCAGCAGGCCGCGCCGCAGAAAAAGCGACCGGTCAATGGCAACCGCCGTCAGAAACGCAGCACCGCAGCCGATTGCATAACCCGCCAACGCGCCCTTCATGAAAGTTTGAACGAAATCTCCCCAAAGGATCGGAATGCTGGTCACGAATCTGGTCACGATCGCCGATGGCGCCGGCAACAAAACGGGATTGATTTCAAATCCCTTCACGGTGCCTTGCCATAACAGGATCAACGTCAGCCCGAATAAGGCGGGTACGACAAAAACCGTGCCCGGGTTCCGTGGCCGTTTCGCCAGACGCAAATTGATCCACCACGCGAATCCCCAAAATGCCAAGGCAGCCGCGAACCAGATCATTCCGCCATCCCCATCCGACCAAGCGTTACCCGCTGAACCAGTCCGATAAGCGCGACCAGAACCGCCGCCAGAACCGCCGCCGAGATAAGCGCGCTCCAGATTTGGATGGTTTGACCGTAATAACTGCCAACCAGCATCCGCGCGCCCAACCCACCGTTCTGGTTGATGGGCAGCTCCGCAACGATCGCTCCGACCAGCGCGGCGGCCATCGCGATCTTGAGCGAGGCAAACAGATAAGGCATCGAGGACGGCAGCCGCAGTTTCCAAAACGTTTCCGACCTGCTGGCATACCACGTCCGCATCTGGTCAAGCTGCATCCGGTCGGGGCTGCGAAGACCCTTTACCATGCCAACCACCACGGGGAAGAACGACAAATACATCGAGATTACCGCCTTGGGAATCAACCCGGTGATCCCAACCGCGTTCAGCACCACGATAACCATGGGTGCGATGGCCAGAATGGGAACCGTTTGACTGGCAATGACCCAGGGCATCACCGACATGTCCATCGCCCGATTGTGAACGATCCCGACAGCCAGCAGAATACCCAGCCCCGTGCCCAGAACAAAACCCAGCACCGTCGCGGACAACGTCACCCATCCATGAAAAAGGAGGCTGCGCTTTGAAAATGCGCGCCCGTGTGCCGCCATTTCGCCTGTCGTTTTCCAGATTTCCGTGGCCACCTGATGGGGCGTCGGCAAGCGTGGTTTTTCCTGGCTCCAGGTGTCCGCGACCAGCGCGGCGATGCTGAGTTCGACCCCCGAACGCGTGGCCTTGTCGTTGGCCCATTTCGCATTCAACGCGACCGACCCTGCATACCACAGCACGAATATTGCCAAGACTATGGTCCCGACCGGCAGAAACCGGATGCGCACCCAACTCACGACAGACCTCCTTTCATTGTTCCCCAAATACTCCCGCCGGAGGCATCAATCTCTGAACAGACCGAAAAACGGTACAAGGCGGATTTGAGTATTGTTGGAACAATGATGTTAAGGAATTCGTAATCCGATGGTTGTTTCCTCTCCACGCGGAACAGGCTGGAGAGCCGATGGCCGTGAACGATGATAGCGCCTCGTCCGGATAACCGGGCGGGGCGTTTTTCGGTTGTGCCCCGCTCAGTCGTCATAGGCGTGCCCGGCACGAAGACCCTCGCGCACACGATGCGCGACTTCCAGGAATTCCTTGCTGTCCCGAATCTCAAGCGGTCTGTCGGCAGGCAGCGGTGATTCGATGACATCCGTAATTCGCCCGGGGCGCGGCGACATCACCACAATCCTGGTCGAAAGGTAGACCGCCTCTGGGATCGAATGGGTCACAAAGGCGATGGTCTTGCGGGTCTTGGCCCAGAGAGCCAGCAACTGTTCGTTCAGGTGATCCCGGACGATTTCATCGAGCGCGCCAAAAGGTTCGTCCATCAACAGAATATCGGCATCAAAGGCCAGCGCGCGGGCGATGCTGGCGCGTTGTTGCATCCCGCCCGACAATTGCCACGGAAATTTCTTTTCAAACCCGGTCAGATCGACCATTTCAAGAACATCGTTCACGCGCCGTTTCTGTTCGGCGCGGTCATATCCCATGATCTCCAGCGGCAGGCGGATATTGCCGCCGATGGTACGCCAGGGATAAAGACCTGCCGCCTGAAAGACATAACCATAAGCCCGTGATTTCCGCGCCGCTTCCGGGCTGACTCCGTTAATGGATATTTCGCCTGACGACGGTTGCTCCAGGTCGGCCATGACACGCAGAAACGTCGTCTTTCCGCACCCCGAAGGTCCGATGAAAGAAACAAAGTCGCCCCGGTTGACGGAAAGGCTGATGTCGGAAAGCGCATGCACTGGCCCGTCGTTCGTTTCAAACGTCAGGGAAAGGTCTTTGGCCTTGATGATTGTTTCTTCACTCATGCGTTGCGGGCCTTCACTTTGCGCCAGGCGTTTATAATGGCCTCGGCGGTGCGGTTTCCATCTTCTTCGCCCGTCGGCCCTGAAGAAACCGAAACGCGCAGGATTTCACGATCTTGCCATTGTCCATGGCTGGGAAAGGCCAGCCCTTCGGACTGAACCTCGGCGAGGGTTGCTTTCGTCAAGCCGTCCGATCGCTGATCATTCCGGTCACCGCAGGCAATGACGACCTGATTAAGGACCACGTTGTTCAGCACGTTTAATCCGGTTTCCCGGGAAACGCGATCTCTGATCAAGCGGGCAACGGCACAGTGTCTGTCGACCATATCCTCGACCCCGTCCCGGCCCAGCGCTTTCAACACAGCCCATAACGAAAACCCGCGCGCGCGCCGTGACATTTCCGGTACAAAACTGTTGGGATCGCGAAAGGCGCTGTCCACCAGATAACTTGCGGTGATGTTCATGGCGCGCTGCATCGCGGCCGTGTCGCGCACAACCGACAAACCGCAATCATAGGGCACCTGCAACCATTTATGCGCATCCGCCGCCCAGCTGTCCGCGTTTTCCAATCCTCGCGTCACATCATCCAGCGACCGCGCCGCGCGCGCCCACAACCCGAACGCACCGTCAACATGCACCCAGGCGCCTTTGTTCCGTGCAATGGGAATCAGGTCGTCAAAGGGATCGAAGGCGCCCGAATTCACGTTGCCGGCCTGAAGGCAGACGACAACCGGACCATCGAGCGTTTTCAGAACCGCTTTCAATGCGCCGGGTATCATCCGGCCCTGATCGTCGGAATTGGCGATATGCACGCGCTCTGCGCCAAATCCCAGCAATCGAAGCGTCAGGTAGACCGAGGAATGGGCCTCGCCGCCCAGGACGACATGAACCTCGGGCGCGCCAAACAGGCCCTTTGCCTCGACATCCCAACCGGCGCGCGCCAGCATTTCGTTGCGCGCCGCGGCCAGCCCGACAAAGTTCGCCATCGTCGTTCCGGTGACAACGCCAAAACCTGCCTCGCGCGGCAAGTCCAGCAATTCCAGCACCCAACGCCCGGCGACTTCCTCAACGGCCGCCGCGGCCGGGGTCACCCCGGCCGAACTTGCCACTTGCCCCCAGGCCGCAGCCAGCCAGTCCGCGGCCACCCCCGCCGGGTGCGACGCCCCCGTGACCCAGCCGTGAAAGTTGGGATGCGTGAACCCCGTCAATCCGGGACCGGCCTTGGCGACAAGATCAGAGATTACCTCGTCCGATGGCAACCCCGTTTGCGGCAGAGGTTCATCAAATGCCTGAAACGACTGCGGGTATTGAACACGCGGCGGGATAGGTTCGGATCCGACCCCTAACCTGTAATTCGCAGCAGCACGTGCAGCACCCGCAAAAGCACCGGCGTCGGCCTTTGAAAAATTGCGTGATACCACGCTAGATCCCCGCAGGAATGTTCTGGGGATCGCGCATCACCTGACGTGGCGAATTCAGCGCCTTCCATTTGCTCAGCGCCTGATGCGCCGACGGGAATGCCGGACGGGGAATGAACTTGCCGCGCCCCGGTTGGGGTTGGCTGTTTTGTCCCCAGGCCCAGATCACGTCGCCCCGGTTGAGCGTATAGCGCGCCTGCGCCTTGA
>CAYXNM010000078.1:0-13163 GCA_964466385.1 uncultured Rhodobacter sp.
AAGTGGCCCTGCCCACACACAATTGGGAGGGTCAATCGGTCGGGCCGTTGGTATAAGAACACGTCTTGAGCACCGCCATCGCTTCGGTCGCGGTTTCCACAAACGTCACCAGATCAAGATCCTCGCGCGCGATGGTTCCGGCGTCCGCGAGCGCCTCCCAATTGACGATCTTGTGCCAGAAATCCTTGCCAAAAAGGATGACCGGGACCTTGTCCATGCGTTTTGTCTGGATGAGGGTCAGGCTTTCAAACACTTCATCCAACGTGCCAAATCCGCCCGGAAACACGACGATTGCCTTGGCGCGCAGCAGAAAGTGCATCTTGCGAATGCCAAAATAATGGAAATTGAAGCATAGTTCCGGCGTCGCATAAATGTTGGGGGCCTGCTCGTGGGGCAAAACGATGTTCAGCGCGATCGAACGGCCGTTGGCGTCGTGGGCGCCTCGGTTTCCCGCCTCCATCACGCCCGGCCCGCCGCCCGTCACGATAACATCGTGACAGCCTTGGGACGCCAGACTGCGCAACGTGCAGAGACGTGCGAATTCCCGCGCTTCGGCGTAATAATGCGACAACGCGGCCAAAGTTTCGGTGCGTGCTGTTTCCCTTTTTTCGGGGTCGGGAATGCGCGCACCGCCAAACATCACGATGGTGCTTTCAATGCCCGCCTCTTCCAGCACCATTTCGGTTTTCAGCAGTTCCAGTTGCAACCGGACTGGGCGCAATTCATCGCGGCACAGGAACTCCGGATCGTCAAATGCCAGCCTGTAGGTGTGGGACCGGGTCTGCGGCGTGTCGGGAAATTTTGCTGTTTCATGGATATCAGCGCGGGCGTCCGGAAATCGCCGGGGTCGGTTTTGCTGGTTCATGGGGTCGCTCCTGATCAAACATTGGGTCCTATGGCGCATTGCGCGGCCGACAGGAACGATCTATAGGCTCGCCAAGTTACTGACCAGTCACTTGTTGGAGACCCTGATGTCCAATGCCGAACTTGAACGCTCGATCGAAACCGCGTGGGAGTCTCGTGACGAGATCACGCCGACCACGAAAGGTGAAGCGCGCGACGCAATCGAGGCAACCCTGACCGCTTTGGATAGCGGTTCCCTGCGTGTGGCCGAGCGGCAGGATGACGGCCAGTGGCACGTCAATCAATGGGCCAAGAAGGCGGTGTTGCTGGGATTTCGGCTGAAGGATATGGAACAACAATCCGGTGGCCCCCAGGGCGGCGGCTGGTGGGACAAAGTCGACAGCAAGTTCGCGGGCTGGGGCGACAACCAGTGGCGCGCCGCCGGGTTTCGGGCAGTTCCGCACTGCATCGTGCGTAAATCGGCCTATATCGCACCGGGTGCGGTGTTGATGCCGTCGTTTGTCAATCTGGGTGCCTATGTCGACGAGGGCACCATGGTCGACACCTGGGTGACCGTGGGATCCTGCGCGCAGATCGGCAAGAACGTGCATTTGTCCGGGGGTGTCGGCATCGGCGGCGTACTGGAACCCATGCAGGCCGGACCCACGATCATCGAAGACAATTGCTTTGTCGGCGCTCGATCCGAAGTGGTCGAAGGGTGCATCGTGCGCGAAGGATCGGTTCTGGGGATGGGTGTTTTCATCGGGCAATCGACCAAGATCGTCGATCGCGACAGCGGCAGGGTCACCTATGGTGAAGTTCCGGCCGGTTCGGTGGTTGTTGCGGGATCCATGCCCTCCAAGAACGGGGTTAGCCTTTATTGCGCGGTCATCGTCAAGAACGTTGACGCGAAAACACGTTCCAAGACGTCGATCAACGAGTTGTTGCGGGATTGACGCCTTGGGCGAGAGTATTTTGGGAACAATGAAAGGCGGTTGCGTGACGGATAAGGACGGTTCTCGATCGCGACAGGTGGTCTATACGTTGTTGGTCGAGGTTGGGCGCAATCCCGGTGACGGCCTGCCAGAGGGTGCGACGGGTGCCGCGTTGATGTGCTATGCATCCGGCATTGACGAGGCCGAAGCCGTGCGCGAGACCGTGGCCATCCTCAAACGCTCTGAAATGGCACCTTTGGACGTGACCGGGTACGGCACGCTTGAAGAACGTCTGGCTGAGGGACACGATATTTCCGGTGACGAGCGTGCACTGATGGACCGCGCAAAGGGCGAAAACGCGGTCATCATTGCCGAGGTCACCCCGTTTTTTGAGGGCTCCTGAGCGTCGCATCATCACTCACGCGTTGCATTCACGCGACGGGTGTCCCACCATGATTTCAACCTGTTGAACGGAGGAAATCATGGCCCGACCCGCACCCGTTTACGTTTTTGACGCATCTGACAAGCCTTCGCGTCCGGTTGTGGATGTTCCCCTGATCCGGGCGACCGGGGACACGGTCAGGGGGTACGGGTGTCTTGTGGATAATCCCGAAGACTTTGAGATCGAGATCGTAACCTGGCCCGCGCAGGGTTGGAGGCCGGTCGACACCGGCACCGGCAACGAGGGCGGTTTCGTTGAAGGCGTGTTTCACGGTGACTGGGACGGCGACGTGCTGATGGGGCGAAACGAAGCCGTCAAGGGGCATTACGTGCTGGGCTGGTCGACGGATCCGCAATCGGCACAGGCCGGCACGCCCAGCGTGGCGCGCGAACGCGTGTTGCTTTGGCATATGAACTATCACCCTGACGGCGGGCAATTGTTCTATCCGCTGGACAGACAGCCTTTTGTCATTCCCGCAGCCCTGCCGGGGGACGATCTGAAGCCGGAAAAAGTGGTCGCGTTTTGGTGCGACGGCAGCAGGGGGCTCTACATCCATCCGAATATCTGGCACGAAGGGATTTTCCCTGTTCACGACAGCCAGCGCTTTCTTGACCGCCAGGGGCGTGTGCATGCGCGGGTCAGCTGCGATCTGGGCGAAGAGTTTGGCGTCTACCTTTCAGTCCCGCTGGACCCTCGGCGATGAGGCCATTTGAAACCCGGCAATTCCGGTTTCAGTCCAGGTCCAGCATCTCGGACGCGATCTCGGGCACATCGCCGGGGGCGCCTGCAAGGGCGTCGGCCTCGGCGATGTGCAGTTCTCCCTCGTCGGCATAACCCCAGAGCGCGCCGATCGTCGGGATGTCGTTGTTTTGCGCGCCTTCGATGTCAAAACGCCGATCCCCGATCATCAGCGAGCGGAGAGGATCGACACCAGTTTCAGCCAGCGCGTGCGCCAGCAGATCGGTCTTGTCGGAATGCGTCCCGTCAAGTTCCGAGCCGAACAACCCGTCCACAAAATGGCTGATACCGAAATGCTCCGCGATGGTGCTGGCATAGGCATGCGGTTTTGACGTCGCAATAAACAGGGGAAACCCGGTTTCGCGCAGATCCTGCAGCATCTCGCCAATGCCGTCATAGACGTCGGCCTGGTACATGCCTTTGTCGGTGAAATGCTCGCGATATAGCGCCACGGCGGTTTCCACGTCTGCATGCGCGCCCATCAACACCCGAAAGCTGTCCCAGAGCGGAGGACCGATGCACCAGTCCAGTTCATCGGCCAGGGGCACATCCGCGCCCATCTCCGCGAGCGCGTGTTGAATGGACCCGGTGATCCCGACTTTCGGGTCGATCAGGGTTCCGTCGAGGTCCAGAAATATCGCTGACATGTCACCCCGGCCTCACTCGTTTCGATTTCTTTCCAAAACTTCAATAACGCGGGGGAAGGATTATGCAACCCGGTGCCGCGCCCCGGTTGGCGGAGGCGTCTCCGGTGGTCCGGCGAAACACTGCGCGATCTCCATCCATCTGGTTGCAGGTCCGGGCGTTGTCACAAGTGCCGTATCCGCAACGGCGCGTGTCTGGCAGACGACGCGCGCGAAATCGACCGCGGAACCGGTCACGCTGTTGTCGGCCTGCGCGTCATTCCAGCCCCATGTCTGCCCGGAAGGTGCGGTCAATTCGACGTAAGGGGCCGGGCCCGGCACGTCCAGACCCTTGTTCACGAACGACCAGCCATACGTACTGACCCCGAGATGAACGATGTTCCTGATGCGGTCGGTTTCCTGCCGTTTGACACCAAGGAGGTCGAATACCTCTTGACCGTGCGCCCATGTTTCCATCTGCCGCGCGGTGATGGAGGACCGCGCGCTCATCTCCGGACCGGCCCATTTCACGCGCTTTTTGGGATCGGCCGTGGCGTAGCTGCGGGCTGTATTCGTCGCGCCTTTGCGCCAGACATCCAGCAGCGCGCGCCCGCTGAGGCCGTCCAGAAACCCGGCCTGCGTGGCAAGCAGGTTTTGCCCGCGGGCCAGACCGCTGGCAATCGGGGCAAAGAATGCCGCGAAATCCTCCTCGCTTTCCAGCGTCAGACCGGCGGCCACGTTGAACATGTGGAGGTGGCCGAGCACATCGTTGATTGTCCAGTCCTTGAACTGCGTTACGCGTGAAAAACCGCTTTCAGGCAATGGCGCCAGCAATTCCGCAAGGAGGTGGCTTTCCTCTTCAAAGTCACGGGCCTGTTGCATCGGATTCTCCTTTGATCGGCGGCGGATTCAGGGATCTGTTCTCAGCGAACGCAACAATCCGCGGGTCGAGCTGTCTTCGTTGTCAAGGGCACCTTCACCCGTGATCATCGGCAGCATCCCGACCGCCAGTTCCTTGCCCAGTTCCACCCCCCACTGGTCAAAGGAATTCACCCCCCAGACCGCACCTTCGACGAACACCCTGTGTTCATAAAGCGCGATGATCTGGCCCAGATGAAACGGGGTCAGTTTGGGATAGGTCAGCGTCAGCGACGGCCGGTTGCCCGGAAATACGCGGTGCGCGGCCTGCATCCCGAGGGCATCGCCTTCATACCCGAGAGCCGCCGCAATCTTCAGCGCCTGATCGTGCGACCGCCCGTTCATCAGGGCCTTTGACTGTGCCAGACAATTGGCTTTCAGCAGATCGTGATGATGCGCCAGTTCGGGTTCGTGCCCGTTGGCGGCGATCAGGAATTCAACCGGGATGACATCCGTCCCCTGATGCAACAGTTGGTAAAACGCGTGTTGGCCATTCGTGCCCGGCTCGCCCCAGACGAGCGGTCCGGAGGCGCGTTCCAGCATGTGGCCCCCCATCGCGACGCTCTTGCCGTTGCTTTCCATGTCAAGTTGCTGAACATAGGCCGGCAGGCGCGAAAGGCGCTGATCGTAAGGCAGAATTGCCCGGCTCGGATACATGCAGATGTTGCGGTGCCACAGCCCGGCCAATGCCAGCATGACCGGCAGGTTTTGTTTCGCCGGGGCAGATTGGAAATGCCGGTCCATTGCCGCCGCACCGTCCAGAAATTCGTCAAACCGCTCCGCCCCGATTGCCAGCATCAGCGCCAGCCCGACCGGACCCCACAGCGAATACCGCCCGCCGATGTAATCCCCAAACCCGAAAACCCGGTTGTCGTTGATGCCAAATGCCCGTGTCTTGTCGGTCGCACTCGATACCGCGGCCAGATGGGCCGAAACGTCGTACCCCAAGGCCCCTTGCAACCAGTTCACGGCGGTCGCGGCATTGGTCATGGTCTCGATCGTCGTGAAGGTTTTGCTGGCGATGATGACCAGCGTTCGCGCAGGGTCGAGCTTTTTCAGGCAATCGGCGATGTCAGCGCCATCGATATTGGAAACAAAGTGAACCTTCGGCCCGTCGTGATAAGGCGCCAGCGCCAGTGTCGCCATGACCGGCCCCAGATCAGACCCCCCGATACCGATATTGACGACATCCCTGAACGCAGCACCGTCGCTGGCAGAAACCGACCCGTCGCGCAGGGCCCCTGCGAAATCGGCCATTCGCTGGTGGGTTTCACGCAACGCGGGCATGATATCCTTGCCCTCTATTTTGATCGGAGGGCCGGACAGGTTGCGCAGAGCGGTGTGCAAAACCGCGCGATCCTCGGTTTCATTGATCTTCTTGCCGGAAAACATCGCGTCGCGCTTTTCGGCGACCTGCGCTTTGTCAAAAAGGTCCAAAAGGCGGGATACCGTCGTCTCGTCGATATTGGTTTTGGACCAGTCCAGCAGCATGCCATCGCATTCGGCGTGAAAGTTTTCAAACCGGTTGTGCGTGTCAAACAACGAATGGATCGACCGCGATCGGGTTCGGTCGTGATGCGCTCTCAACCCTGACCAGCAGTCTTTCATTTCGGTTCCCGAACTTGTTTGCATCGTGTTGCAGGCAATATCGTCGCAATGCGCCGCGCTGGCAAGCCGCGCCGGGGGGGCAAATGCACTCTTTGCCTTGACAACGCCGGTTGTGCGCGGGTTCCTGATCAAAACGCTAGGTGCCAAGAAAATGAACGATCTCTGGACGCAGGAAGCCGAGCCCGGTTTTCCTTACTGGTGGCGCGAAGGACAGGCAGGCGACACGCCGGACGACAGACTGCCGGACCGGACCGACCTGTTGGTGATCGGGGCCGGATACACCGGCCTGTCGGCCGCGATCTCGGCCCATGATACCGGTGCCTCCGTCGCCGTTGTGGATGCGGGCGTTCCGGGACACGGCGCTTCGACCCGGAACGGCGGCATGTTCGGGGCGCATCCAAGGCTGGGCTGGGAAGATCTTGCGCGCAGTTTCGGCAAAAATGCTGCCGACGCGCTGTTTGCCGAGGCAAACCCAGCCGCTGCTTTCGTCAGGAACTTGATGAACCGCGAGGAGATCGCGTGCGACTATCAGCAAACCGGCCGCATCCAGCTGGCGTGGACCGAGCGGCACTTTCAATCTCAGCGCCAACTGGCGGCGCATGTCGCCGCAAAGAGCGACGTCAGGGTAAACGTCGTTGAGCGCGCGGACCTGCCGGACGAAATCGCGACCGATCGGTATTTCGGCGCCATCACCTTTCCCGAGCACGGCGCCATTCATCCACGAAAGTTCCACGAAGGGCTGCTCGGGGCCGTTCGGAGCCGGAACATTCCGGTCGTTGCCAACAATGCAGTCACGGCGCTGGAACAGGAAAACCAGCGCTGGTGCGCGACCACCCGAAAGGGCGTGATCACGGCGGACAAGGTCGTCTTGGCCACGAACGGCTACACGCCCGGCACCTTTCGCTGGCATCAGCAACGGGTGTTCCCGCTGCCAAGTTACCTCATCGCAACCGAACGCCTGCCCTCTGACCAGATCAGGGCGCTTGCCCCCGCGGCGCGAATGATGGTGGAAACCCGTGCGCGACACTCTTATTTCCGGATTTCTCCGGATGGCACACGCATCCTCTTTGGGGGCCGCGCCTCGATGCGCGACATTCCCTTGCCAAGGGCCGCGCGGCGCCTGCGCGCCACCATGCTGGAGGTCTGGCCCCAGCTTGCAGGTGTAAAGCTCAGCCATGTCTGGACCGGCTACACCGGGTTTTCGTTCAACCAGATGCCCAATGTGGGCGGGCAGGACGGGCTCTTTCATGCCATGGGGTTTTCCGGTTCGGGTACGGTCATGGCGCCCTATCTCGGCGCCAAGGCGGCCCTGATGGCGCTCGGGGCCAAAGGGGCCGAAACGGCGTACAGCCTGACAACGCTGCGCCGAAGCTGGATGCACCGTTTTTCACAACCTTATTTCCTGCAACCCGCGGACATCTGGTACCGGCAGTGGGTGGATCGGTATGAAGCGCACAAGCGTTATATCGAATAAGGTGTTGCCCCCTTCGGGACGTCTGGTTTAACGCTTGGCAAACCGGCGCGATGGCCGGATATTCACAACGAAAAGCGGACGCATGAAACACGAAACCGATCCCGTCGATCTCACCCGAAAACTGATCCGCTGCCCATCGGTCACACCCGAGGAGGGCGGGGCGATCGCGTTGCTCGAAGATTTTCTGAGCAATCGGGGCTTTGCCTGCACACGCATCGAACGCGGCGGCATCTCGAACCTTTTCGCCCGCCATGGTCAGGGCAAGAACGGGCGGACATTCGCGTTCAACGGGCATACGGACGTTGTCCCGGTCGGTGACCTTGCAGACTGGTCGACGGACCCGTTCGGGGCCGAAATCAAGGATGGTATTCTTTATGGGCGCGGGGCGACGGACATGAAATCAGGCGTTGCCGCGTTTGCCGCAGCCGCAGTTGATTTCGTGCGGGAAACACCCCCGGACGGTTCGATCGTTCTGGCCATCACCGGCGACGAGGAAGGCAATGCCGCCGACGGAACGGTCGCAATTCTTGACTGGATGCGCGCCAACAACGAAAGCATCGACCATTGTCTGGTCGGCGAACCCACCTGCCCCGAGGAAATGGGTGACATGATGAAAATCGGGCGGCGAGGTTCGATGAACGCGACCTTCACGGTGGTCGGGAAACAGGGGCATTCGGCCTATCCGCATCGTGCCAACAACCCCCTGCCGGCCATGGCGCGCCTGATGGACCGGCTGGCAAACGCACATCTTGACGACGGGACCGATCATTTCGACGCGTCGACGCTGGCCCTGACAACGATCGACACCGGCAACACTGCCAGCAATATCATTCCCGCGCAGTGCCGTGCGGGCGTCAACATCCGTTTCAACGACACCCACAGCGGGGCAAGCCTGTCGGAATGGCTTGAAAAGGAGGCCGATGCCGTTGCCGGTGATACTGGCGTCGAAATCAGGGCTGATTTCCACATATCCGGCGAAAGCTTCGTGACCGCGCCGGGCGAGCTTTCCGAGCTTGTCAGCAAGGCAGCCAAGGCCGAAACGAACCGCACGCCCGAAGCTTCGACCTCGGGCGGGACGTCGGATGCGCGGTTCGTCAAGGACATGTGTCAGGTGGTGGAATTCGGACTTGTCGGCAAGACCATGCATCAGGTCGACGAGTGTGTTCCGGTGGAGCAGATACATCAGCTCAAAGCCATCTACACGCGCATTCTGCGGGGATATTTTGACGTTTAGGCCGCATCTGATCATCATGGTCAAGGAACCGCGCCCCGGTCGCGTCAAAACCCGTCTGGCCGCGGATATCGGCAGGATCAGGGCGGCGCAGTGGTTTCGTCACCAGACCGCTGCGCTGACCCGGCACTTGTCGCACGACCGGCGCTGGCAGGCGGTGCTGGCGGTTTCACCGGATTACGATGGATTGCAAAGCCGGGTCTGGCCGCCGGACATTCCGCGCGTGGCGCAGGGCAGGGGAAATCTGGGCGACCGCATGACGCGGGTCTTCCGGGCGGTTCCCAGGGGACCGGTCGTCATTGTCGGCGCCGACATTCCGTCGATCAGGCCCGCGCACATCGCGCGGGCGTTTCGCGAACTCGGGGCGCATGACGCGGTCTTTGGCCCGGCCTTTGACGGGGGCTATTGGCTGGTTGGGCTGAAGAATCCCGCGCGGCTGGCGCAGGGGTTGTTTCGGAATGTGCGCTGGTCAACGGAATGCGCCCTTGCCGACACGCGCGCCAACCTCGGGGGATGCAAAATCGCGCTGATCGATACGCTGCGCGACGTCGACACACTGGCCGATCTCAGAGCATTGAACCGCGTCCGATAACGCGTGACGCCCGGAAAGCGCCATGCTATGCGGCCCCATGTCGCGATTGCCTTCCAAAAACGAACTGCTCCTGTTCATCTCTCAAAACCCGGACAAAAGCACAAAGCGCGATATCGCGCGGGCTTTTCACATCAAGGGTGCGGCCAAGGTCGGACTGCGGGATCTGCTGCGCGAACTTGGCAGCGAAGGGCATCTTCAAAAGCGCGACCGGCACGAAAGGAACGCAAGCGACCTGCCCGCCGTGACCGTCCTTCGGGTAACCGGACCGGATGACCAGGGCGATCTTTTTGCCGAACCGGCTGTCTGGAAAGGGGCGGGTGATTCCCCTCGTATTCTGATCGTCGAGAAGCGAAGGGATGAACCGCTTGCCAGGGGCGACCGGATTCTTGCCCATATCGCGCAACCGGACGCGCCGGGTCGGGATTACGAGGGGCGGATCATCCGCAAGATCGGATCGGCGCCCCAAGCGATACTTGGACTTTTCCGGGCAGGATCAAAGGGCGGGCGGATCGTTCCAATCGACAAGAAGTCGGACCGCGAATGGCAGGTGGAACCGGGCGGTGCGCTCCAACCTGTCGATGGCGAACTGGTTCAGGCGCGCCAGGTCGCGCCGCGCGCGCGCATGGGGCTGCCGCTGGCGGAGGTCACCGAAATCCTGGGGGATCCCTCGGCGCCGAAATCCGTATCCCTTTACGCCATTCATGCCCACGGTATTCCCGATGAGTTTCCACAGGCGGTGTTATCCGAAGCCGGATCAATCGACGAAACAGCAATATCGCCACGCGAAGACCTGACCGCTCTTTCGTTCGTCACCATTGACCCGGCCGATGCCCGCGATCACGACGACGCGGTATTCGCCAGGGCCGATACGGAGGAAGGAAATCCAGGTGGCCACGTTGTCTGGGTGGCAATCGCCGATGTTGCGGCCTTCGTGAGACCGGGCACGGAACTGGACCGCGAGGCGCTCAAACGCGGGAATTCGACCTATTTCCCCGACCGCGTCGTGCCGATGTTGCCCGACCGGCTGTCGGGCGACCTTTGTTCCATCCACGAAGATGCCGTGCGGCCCGCCATCGCTTTGCGCATGACGCTGGATGCAAAGGGCCGCAAGATCGCGCACCGGTTCACGCGCGCAACCATAAGATCGCGCGCGTCGCTGACTTACGTTCAGGCCCAATCCGCGCAGGACGGCAGGCCGGATGACCGCACCGCGCCTTTGCTCAAAGACGTCATCAACCCCCTCTTTGAGGCTTACCACGCGCTCTGCATCGAGCGCGAACACCGCCAGCCGCTGCACCTTGACCTGCCGGAACGCCGGATCGAATTGTCAGCCAAGGGGCGGGTCACCGCTGTTGCCTTCAGGGACCGGCTTGACGCGCATAAACTGGTCGAGGAGTTCATGATCCTTGCCAACGTCTGCGCGGCCGAAACGCTTGAGCGCAGGAAGGTGCCGCTGCTTTATCGCGTGCACGAGGAACCCTCGCCGGAAAAGCTTGAAGCATTGCGCAAGGTCGCCGAGGCCTCCGGTCTGACGCTGGCAAAAGGGCAGGTTCTGAAAACCCGCCACCTGAACGCTCTGCTGGACGCGTCAGCAGGTACCGAAAACGCCGAGATCATCAACATGGCCGTCCTGCGGTCCATGACGCAGGCCTATTACGCGGCGCAGAACTTTGGCCATTTCGGCCTTGCGCTCCGGCGCTATGCCCATTTCACCTCGCCCATCCGGCGGTATGCCGATCTTCTTGTTCACCGGGCGCTGATCTCGGCCCATGGCTGGGGCGAGGACGGGCTTTCCGAAAGCGATACCGAACGGCTGGAGGATACGGCAGTCGGCATTTCACGAACGGAGCGGCGCTCGATGCAGGCCGAACGGGATACCAATGATCGTTATCTGTCCGCTTTCCTGTCCGAAAGGATCGGGGATGAATTCGAGGGCCGGATATCGGGTGTTGCGCGGTTCGGGCTGTTCGCGCGACTTGATGAAACCGGGGCAGACGGGCTGATCCCGATCGGTTCGCTCGGGCGCGAATATTTCCGCTTTGACGAAGACGCGCAAACCCTGCGCGGTGAAAACTCCGGCGTTTCCCTGAAACCCGGCCAGCGGGTCAGCGTGCGCCTTTCCCAGGCTGAACCCGTGACCGGGGGCATATTGCTGGAACTGCTGACGCTTGACGGCAAACCCCTGCCAAAAGGCACACGCGGCAAATCCAGAGGCAGCGCGCGGCGCAAACTGAACGTGGCCAAAAAGAAACGCACCAAGGCACGCAAATCGGCAAAAAACAAAGCACGCTGACATTTTCGGCACGTCTTTGCCGAATTGCGAACACCCTCTTTTTCCAACGCACATAGCAGTGTAGGCTCGCCCGAAAAAGTGAGCAGGACAGAATATGCAGCGCAACAGGTTGTGGTCCATTCTGGCGGGAATCGCGATGATGATGGCCGTCCCGGCGGCAGGTCTGGCGTTTGAGCCGCCGTCAACGCGCCCCGCTCCACGACCGTCCGGTGAAACACTGCGGACCGTCCGCGTTGCAAGCGCGAATGCGCGGTTTGACCTCTGGGTCAAGGCTTTTCGCAGGAAAGCACTGAAAAAAGGGATATCCCCGGCCGTTTATGATCGTGCTTTCAAGGGCGTCACGTACAACAGCTACGTGATCGAGAAGGACAGGAACCAGACCGAATTCACCAAGCAGATATGGGAATACCTTGACACCGCCACGTCGCAAACCCGCGTCAACAACGGGAAAGCCGCCTATCGGCAGCGACGCGCGCTGCTAAAACGGATCGAGAAGACCTATGGGGTCGACGCGAAAGTCGTGCTGGCGATCTGGGGGCTGGAAAGTGCGTATGGTGCGCACAAAGGCGACATCCCGATTGTCGAAAGCCTTGCCACGCTCGCCTATGACGGGCGCAGGCGGAAGTTTTTTGAAGCGCAACTGTTCGCTGCATTGAAAATCCTGCAGTCCGGGGATGTCAGGCCGCACAACATGACGGGATCCTGGGCGGGCGCCATGGGGCACACACAATTCATTCCCACAAGCTATCTTGCCTATGCGCAGGACCTGAGAAAGGACGGGCGACGGGACATCTGGAACAGTGACCCCACCGACGCGCTTGCCTCGACCGCCAATTATCTGGCCCGTCACGGCTGGACCAGAGGGCAGCCCTGGGGGCTGGAAGTGAAGTTGCCTGCTGATTTCAATTATGGTCTGTCGGGCGAGCGCGTGCGCAAGAAGGTCGCCGACTGGCGGGCTTTGGGCATCAAGACAGTCGAGGGGAAACCCATTCCGGACCACGGGATATCCTCGATCCTGCTTCCAGCGGGTTCAAAGGGCGCGGCTTTCATCATTTTCGAGAATTTCCACGTCCTTGAAACCTATAATACCGCTGACGCCTATGTGATTGCAGTGGGCCATCTGGGCGACCGGATCATGGGCGGCCCCGAGATCAGCGCCAAATGGCCAAGGGGCGAAAAGGCACTGTCGTTCAAGCAGAAAAAACAAATGCAGCGTCTGTTGCGGCGCAAAGGGTTCGACACACAGAAAATCGACGGGATTGTCGGCCCGAACACAATCGCGGCCATCCGGGGATTTCAGACCTCCATCGGAAAAACGCCCGACGGATACGCAACGACCGATCTGCTGAAACTTCTGAAAAAGCGCAACTAACACCAACTGCCCGACTGATTGACCCTCCGAATTGCATGTGGGCAGGGCCGTTTCCGGCGTGAGAGGACGTTGAGATTTGCCCCGGTTCAATCCA
>CAYXNM010000079.1:0-13009 GCA_964466385.1 uncultured Rhodobacter sp.
CGGGCCAATCGTCAACGTCGCTTTCAGGCCAGCTCCGGTCTTTCTCAGCCACACAACAGGGGCAAGGAAAATGGCCATTGGTATTTCATCACGTTTCAACGCGCCGCAACGCCTACTTTTCAATGAAAGGCCTTTCCAGGCTTCACCCAGCCCCCCCGGGGTCGGGCACGAACCTCGCGTTTTTTCCAACTTCAATGATACAAACTTTGATTCCACGATACTAGCGCGTCGCGCGATCCTCCAGGTCAAGCCATTCCTGTTCCGCCGCCCCCAGCTTTTCCTGGCGCTCGGCCAGGCCGTGGCTGATCTTGTCGAATTTCCTGCGGTCACGGGTGAACAGATCCGGCTCGGCCAGACCCTCCTCCAGACGACGGATTTCCGCTTCCAGACGGTCAATTTCGTCGGGCAGCGCCTTCAGCCGGTGAGTCTCCACGAAACTCAGGCCCTGAGGCACAGCTTGTGATCCGGGCAATGTCCGGGGCTGTTTGGGTTTTGGTCTTGTGCCCGTGGGTGTCGCCCTCTTGTCCGGTTCCACCGCGTCAAACGCGTTTTGCGCGCGGCAGTCAGACCAGCCCCCCGCGTAAACCGTGGTCCTTGCTCCGGGAGCCATCACGACGCTCGTCGTTGCCACCCGGTCAAGAAAATCGCGGTCGTGGCTGACCAAAAGGACCGTTCCCGCATATTCATCCAGAAGCTCCTGCAACAAATCCAGCGTTTCCACATCCAGATCGTTGGTCGGTTCGTCCAGAACCAGAAGGTTGCTTTCATGCGCCAAGAGCCGCGCCAGCAGCAGCCGCGCCTTTTCGCCGCCGGAAAGTGCACGAACCGGGCCGCGCGCCTGGCTTTCGTCAAAAAGAAAATCCCTGAGGTAGCCCACCACGTGACGCGGAGCGCCCCTGACCATGATCTGGTCGTTCCGTCCCGATATCCCAAGATCGCCATCCCCCGTCAGCGTGTCCCAAAGGCTGGCGTTTTCGTCAAGGGCCGCGCGGTTCTGATCAATAACCGCCGCCGTGATGTTTGTTCCGTGCCGCACAGTGCCCTTGTCAGGCGCAAGCGCCTTCAGCAAGAGATTGATCAGCGTCGTCTTGCCCACACCATTGGGACCGATCAGCGCCAGACGTTCGCCGCGCTTGATACGGATCGAAAAATCGCGGACGAGATCAAGACCGCCAAGGGACTTTGACAGCCCGGCCGCCTCGATCACCAGCCGACCTGACGCGCTGCCCGTCTCCATCTCCAGCTTTGCGACCCGTGGCCGCGCGACCTGACCGGCCTGGCGGGCGCGCAGGTCCCTCAACCGCCGCACCCGTCCCTGATTGCGCGTGCGGCGTGCCGAAATCCCTTCGACCGCCCATTTGGCCTCGGATTTAATCAGACGACCAAGCTTGTGGCGTTCGAGGTCTTCCAGCCCGTGAACCTCGTCGCGCCAGTCCTCGAAACTCTGAAACCCCACCTGACGCTGACGCAACCTGCCCCGGTCAAGCCACAGCGTCGTCTTGCTGAGCGTCCGCAGGAACATGCGGTCATGCGAGATCAGCACGAACGCCGACCGGCACTGGGAAAGATAGGTTTCCAGCCAGGTTATGGCCTCGATATCCAGATGGTTCGTAGGCTCGTCCAGCAACATCAGATCAGGCATCCGCGCGATGAGCCGGGCCAGAGCCGCACGTCGCCTTTCCCCGCCCGAGGCCCGACCCGGTTCGGTGGCCGACGCGATTTTCAGTCCTTCGGTGGCCTGCTCGACGCGATAGGCCTGATCGGGCGGCAGTCCGTCCGCCGCGAAATCGCCAAGCGTCGCAAACCCCGAAAAGTCAGGATCCTGTTCCATGTAACCGATATCGGCACCGCCAGCGGCGCGCTGGCCGCGATCGGGTTGAACATGCCCCGACATGACCTTGAGCAGGGTCGACTTGCCAGACCCGTTCCGCCCCACCAGCGCCATTCGGTCACCGGGTCTGACCACCAGACCGACATCATCAAGCAGATTGTTCCCGCCAAAGCCAAGGCTGATCTCGCTGAGTGTCAAGAGGGGAAGACGTGCCATGCGGCCCTGCTATCAATCCACGCAACCCAAGGTCAACCACCACCATGCGCCTTTTCGGGGGATCCCGGCCGGGCGTTCAATGCACGTAGGGGTCGGCAACCTTTTGCTGGTTCACACAGGGGAACACGAAACACCTGTCACGCCGGATCGTCAGCCAAAGCGGCGTCCCGCGGGCCGGCAGAAACACGCCCGGCACCGTGGCACTGAGGCTGGAGCCGTCGTGATCCATCCGGAACTCCACCAGACTTTCGCCCCCCATGAAACGCGCACGACTGACCAGTCCGCGCGCGGCCACACCGTCACGCGCCGTCGGGTCAGGCCCCTTGCCGTCCCGGTCAAAGTCGATTTTCAAATGTTGCGGGCGAATGATGATCTCGACATCCGCGTCGTTCACCAGTCCGGGCGTCAGAAACTGGCCGAACGGGGTTTGCGTCAGGGCGTTGCGCGCAACCCCGTGAAGAACGTTGATGTCCGAAAAGAACGCGGCAGCGGCGCGATCCACCGGCGCGTTGTAAAGATTGTAAGGCGCGCCGGTCTGCACGATCGAGCCCGCCCGCATCAGGGCGATCTGATCGGCCATGCGCATGGCCTCGTCCGGTTCGTGCGTGACCAGAAGAACCGCCGTGCCTTCCTCTTTCAACAGTGTCAGCGTCTCGTCGCGTATGCCGTCGCGCAGGCGGTTGTCCAGACCCGAAAATGGTTCATCCATCAGCATGACCCGTGGGCGCGGCGCCAGCGCCCGGACAAGGGCCACGCGCTGCTGTTCGCCACCCGACAACTGGTGCGGATACTTGGACCCGAACGCCGCAAGGTCCACGCGCTCCAACAACTCGCCCACACGGTCGTCTTTCTGCGCGCGCGGCATGTTGTTCAGCCCGAAGGCCACGTTCTGGGCGACATTCAGATGCGGAAACAACGCGAAATCCTGAAACATCAATCCGATCGAGCGTTTTTCCGGCGGCAGGTGCGCCTGATCGCCGGACACCTCGGCCCCGTCCACGAACACCTGGCCCGAAGTCTGCCGGTCGACACCCGCGGCAATGCGCAGCGTGGTTGATTTTCCGCACCCCGAAGGGCCGAGCAGGCACGTGACCTGGCCCGCCTCCAATCGCAGGAAAAGCCCATCGATCACGCGGTGCCTGTCAAAGACCCGCGTGATGTCCTTCAGCTCCAGCCGTGGAGTGACGCTCTGCTGCACCTTACCGCCCGCCTCTACCTGAGCGTTTTGCTCAGGTTCAATTCACAAGCATCTAGCAAGTCGTTCCCGGCCAATCAAGCCTGACCCGCTCACAACGTCGCGTTGACAGCCCCACCGTCCAGCAGAATATTCTGCCCGACGATGAAACCGGCGTGCTGGGAACACAGAAACGCGCAGGTCGCGCCGAATTCCGCAGGAGTTCCGTAGCGCCCCGACGGAATGGTCTCGCACCGCCGCTTCTTTGCTTCCTCAACCGAAATGCCTGCGGATTTCGCAACGCCGCCGTCCAGCGACACCGCCCGGTCGGTTGCGTGAATACCCGGCAACAGGTTGTTGATATTCACGCCGGCACGCGCCACCTGCCGCGCCGTCCCGGCAACATACCCGGTCAGGCCCGCGCGGGCAGAGTTGGAAAGGCCAAGCACGGCGATCGGCGACTTGACCGATTGCGAGGTGATATTCACGACCCGCCCCCACCCCTTGTCGATCATGCCGGGCAGGACCGCTTTCATCATCGCAATGGGCGCCAGCATGTTGGCATCCAGCGCCGCGATGAAATCCTCGCGTTCCCAATCGCTCCAAAGCCCCGGAGGCGGGCCGCCCGCATTGTTGACGAGAATGTCCGGATGGGGGCATTTCGCCAGCACCGCGGCGCGACCCTCCTCGGTCGAGATATCGGCCGCGACGGTTTGCACATCCACGCCATACGCCTTGCTGATCGTTTCCGCGGTTTCCTGCAACGCCGGGGCGGAGCGTGCGTTCAGGACAAGGTTGACGCCAGCCCGGGCCAGCGCTTCGGCGCACCCCCGCCCGAGGCCTTTTGAACTGGCGCACACAATCGCCCGCTTGTCACGAATTCCCAGGTCCATATTCTTTCCTCTCACTTTTGGTGCTGGGTGCGAAACTGTGGCCAAATCCGGCGGCCGTCAAGCCGCGAAAAGACAAACCGGGGGCGATTCGGACCTGGGGACAAAGCAGCACATTTGGTACGGATTTGGCGATAATTTGGTGAAAAAGCACCTCGTTTCATTGGATGGCCGTTAACCGGAAACAGAAATGTGAGGCGCTATGCTCAACCCAAAGGCACGATATTCAGACCAATCAGGCAAAGGAACCCAAAGAATGGTTGTACTGTTTCCACAGGTGCAACAATGCCTTAACAATGCCGCAGAATGGACTGTTTTATTGACATTTTTCGCAATCATGTCTAATTTTAACGCTGACCATGGCGGTGGGGATTGCCTAGGAAAGCGTCGATGATGCGACTCCGAACGGGCGGTGCCATCCCCAAATACGCATGCTGGTTTATCAGGGTATGAGCGAGGAACATCATAGTGTTGGCTTTTCCGGCCATGACGTTTGCGACGTCTACCTGAGCGATGATTTCGTCGTGACTTCGGGCGTCAACTCGGGCGATGGTGTCGCCAGCGCCAGGGATTCCAGTGTCGGTGACGTTTATCGCTTTTCTCCCGGCGCAGAGGCGCGTGATCTGCTGGTGCCGGAAGAAAACCACGCCGACAATTCAAGCGACGACATTCCGGACAGCCCCGCGGGCCATACAGGTGACGCCGGGTCCGAGATCGGCGTTCTGGGCGATGGCCTGGAACTGGACAGCCGCCTGACCTTCATGGGCAGCGACGGCTCCAACGTTCAGGTGCTGATCATCGACAATACCGAAATCGACCACGGGGACGACGGACCGGGGGATTTTTTCCTGCCGCTGACCCCGCTTAAACCCGGCATTGATTACACGTTGATCGAAACCGACGATGATCCCGGTTCCTTCAGCTATGCGGATTACACATGTGTGTGTTTCAGCCGCGGAACGCTGATCCGGCTTGCCAGCGGTCGCGAGATCCCGATCGAGGAGATTGAAATCGGCGACGCGGTTCTGACGCGCGACAACGGGGCGCAACAGGTTCGCTGGATCGGCAGCCGTACCGTGCCCGCGTTCGGCCATCTGGCGCCGGTCGTGATCACCAAGGACGCGCTTGGAAACGACGCCGATCTGATCGTCAGCCCCCAGCACCGGATGCTGCTGGCGGACTGGCGCGCCGAAGTGATGCTGGGAAGCCGCGAAGTTCTGGTCAAGGCGCGCGATCTGATCAACGGGGACACGATCTATCGCCGTCAGGGCGGAGTTGTGGAATATTTTCACATCCTCTTTGACACCCATGAAATCGTCTATGCCGAAGGCATCCCTTCGGAAAGTCTGCACATCAACGAAACCACGCTGGACAGTCTGGCCGAAGAAAGCCGCGCGGAGATTGTCGAACTGTTCCCGCATATTGAGCACGAACACCAGATTTCGGCCGTTGCAAGCCGAATGTCGCTGAGATCCTACGAAGCTTCTGCCCTTCTGAAGCAAGTGGGATTTCGGTAACCCCCCCAGGGAGCCGTGGGAGAATATTTCCCACGGCTCCTCCCTTTGGCCGGGGCGGTCAGGTCGCGCTGCCATCTCTTTGAAATCACGCTCGCTTGCCCTTTACCCCGGCCTTGGCTATATCCGCGCTCATGCATGATATCGCCTCCAACCAGCCCCAATTGCCTGCCCAGATCGAGCGCCGTCGCACCTTTGCGATCATCAGCCACCCCGATGCCGGCAAGACCACATTGACGGAAAAATTCCTGCTTTATGGCGGGGCGATCCAGATGGCCGGACAGGTGCGCGCCAAGGGTGAAGCGCGTCGCACGCGCTCGGACTATATGAAAATGGAACAGGATCGCGGCATTTCCGTTTCCGCCTCGGCCATGTCCTTTCCGTTCAACGAGTTCTGGTTCAACCTTGTCGACACGCCGGGACACGCTGATTTTTCCGAGGATACCTACCGCACGCTCACCGCTGTCGACGCCGCCGTCATGGTCATCGACGGCGCGAAAGGTGTGGAAAGCCAGACGCAGAAACTGTTCGAGGTCTGCCGACTTCGTGACCTGCCGATCCTGACCTTTTGCAACAAGATGGACCGCGAAAGCCGCGATACTTTTGAAATCATTGATGAAATTCAGGAAAACCTTGCCATTGACGTGACCCCTGCCAGTTGGCCGATCGGCATGGGGCGTGATTTTCTGGGGTGTTATGATTTGCTGAATGACCGGCTGGACCTGATGGACCGCGCCGACCGCAACCGCGTGGCTGCGAGCATCAGCATCAAGGGGCTGGACGATCCGGAACTGGCGCTCCACGTGCCTGAAGTCCTGCTGACGGCTTTCCGAGAGGAAGTGGAAATGGCCCGGGCCCTGTTGCCCGCTTTTGACCGGCGCGCGGTCCGCGAAGGGACGATGACGCCCATCTGGTTCGGGTCCGCCATCAACTCGTTCGGCGTTCAGGAACTGATGAACGGGATCGGCGCGTTCGGCCCGCGCCCGCAAACCCGTCCCGCCGAACCGCGACAGGTCTCGCCTGACGAAGGAAAGGTCACGGGGTTCGTATTCAAGGTTCAGGCCAACATGGATCCCCGGCATCGCGACCGGGTTGCCTTTGTACGCCTCTGCTCGGGGCATTTCAAACGCGGTATGAAGCTGAGCCACGTGCGCAGCAAGAAACCGATGGCGATTTCCAATCCCGTCCTGTTCCTGGCCTCGGACCGCGAACTGGCCGAGGAGGCCTGGGCAGGCGACATCATCGGCATTCCCAACCACGGCCAGCTGAGGATCGGAGACGCCCTGACCGAAGGGGAAATCCTGCGCTTCACCGGCATCCCCTCATTCGCCCCGGAACTGTTGCAGTCCGTGCGCGCCGCCGACCCCATGAAAGCCAAGCATCTTGACAAGGCGCTGATCCAATTCGCCGAAGAGGGCGCTGCCAAGCTTTTCAAGCCCGCTGTCGGAACAGGCTGGATCATCGGCGTCGTCGGCCCGTTGCAGTTCGAGGTGCTGGCCAGCCGGATCGAACAGGAATACGGGCTGCCCGTCAGGTTTGAACCGACACAGTTTACCTCGGCGCGGTGGCTGTCCGGCCCAAAGAGCACTCTCGAAACCTTCATCGCGTCAAACACCGGGCACATGGCGCGGGACAATGACGGCGACCCGGTCTACATGACCCGGCTGCAATGGGATATCGACAGGGTGGCACGGGATTTCCCGGAATTGACGCTCAGCGCCACCAAGGAAATGCTGGTCTGAGCGACCTTCCCGTCAGTTTTTCAACCTGATCCTCTGAGGTCTTGGCACATTTTCAGCCGGCCTGCCTGACGGCGGCTCGGATCGGGTCTTCTTGTTCTTCCGGCGGCGCAGGCGGGGCACGAGAAACAGAAAGATCCCGCTTGACCCGAAAACGACCATTGCGCCGGCGGTGATATCGGCCAGCCACGTTCCCAGCGTCCGGTCGATCCACCCCGCCGTGTGGATCGATTTGAACGCCGTTCCCCAGTAGAACTTTGAGCTTAACAATCGGCCATTCGGATCGTATGTGCGCCGGAAAAACCGTGTTTTCACCCAGTAATGCCCGGTTTTCGCGTCAACAATGACACGTCCCGGATCGCCCTTCCACGCAAACACCTGCCGCTTGTGATAGGTCTTCGCACTGCTCGGTTTGAAGGTTGCTTCGGGCCAGACGCTGGCAGCGATGGATTTGGCCCCCTCGCGGTCAACGGGAACCGCATTGGGCCAGGCGTCAAACTTGCTCTCATCATATTTCTGATTTGGCAGGTAGCTGAAAATGAGACGCGAATGGTTCAGGTAAAGCCCCGTAAGCCCGATCATGATGATCCAGGGCAGAACGAAAAACCCCAGCCACCCGTGCACCGACCGCAACAGCCGCATGAAACTGAAGGATTTGAAAATGCCCATGATGTTGCCTGTCGATGTTTTTTTGGCACAATACCATTCATGTTGCGCAATAGTAGTCAATGGACAAATAATTACGCGATTGTTGCGACATCGCTGCAATCGTAGGGGAAAACACCACGCCGGGGGGCAACGGCCGCCAGCGGACCGTTCCGTTTGAGCGGGGTCGAAAACAGCGCTTCGCGGCGTCGCAATGTTATTGCTGAATTGCAACAGTTATGCGCTCGGACATGCGATTTTGACCCGATTCCGGAAACAATCCGTCTGATTGCTCTCAATTGGTCAAAATGCTGTATGGTCCGTTGACCCATGCCGGCTTTTTATCTAGGAACAGCGCCGAGACACAGCAGAAAAAGTTGCATTTTCGCCGCTCGGGTTTTGCAAGAACTTTCTGCCCCAACAAGCCGGACCATATGACGAAATTTACCGATCTCGAACTGGACGCCAGAGTGCTGCGTGCCGTGGAGGAAGCCGGTTACGAAACGCCGACTCCGATCCAGTCTGGCGCCATCCCGTTTGCGTTGCAGGGGCGCGACGTTCTGGGGATCGCGCAAACCGGCACGGGCAAGACCGCCTCGTTTACCCTGCCGATGATCACGATGCTGGGCAAGGGACGCGCGCGCGCCCGGATGCCACGCTCGCTGGTTCTGGCGCCGACACGTGAACTGGCCGCGCAGGTCGCCGAGAATTTCGAAACCTACGCAAAACACACCAAGCTGACGATGGCCCTGTTGATCGGCGGCGTCAGCTTCAAGGATCAGGAACGCCTGATCGACCGGGGGGTTGACGTTCTGATCGCGACGCCCGGCCGCCTGCTGGATCACTTCGAGCGCGGCAAACTGATGCTGACGGGCGTTCAGATCATGGTGGTCGACGAAGCGGACCGGATGCTGGACATGGGGTTCATTCCGGATATTGAAAAGATTTTCAAACTGACCCCGTTCACGCGTCAGACCCTGTTTTTCTCGGCCACGATGGCACCGGAAATCACGCGGATCACGCAGGAATTCCTGCACAACCCCGAACGCGTCGAAGTTGCCCGCCAAGCGACCACGTCCGAAACGATCATCCAGGCCGTTTGTGTCTTCAAGGCGTCCCGCAAGGATCGCGCCGCCAAGGAAAAGCGCGACCTCCTGCGGTCGATCATCACATCCGAAGGCGACAAGGTCACAAACGGGATCATTTTCTGCAACCGCAAGGTCGATGTGGATATTGTCGCCAAATCCATGAAAAAGCACAATCTGGACGCGGCCGCCATTCACGGTGACCTGGACCAGAGCGTGCGCACACGAACGCTGAACGGGTTTCGCGACGGCAAACTGAAATTCCTTGTCGCTTCGGACGTGGCGGCACGTGGGCTCGACATTCCCAATGTCAGCCACGTGTTCAATTTCGACGTTCCCATCCATTCCGAGGATTATGTCCACCGTGTCGGCCGAACGGGGCGCGCCGGTCGCTTAGGTCACGCCTTCATGCTGTGCCTGGCCCATGAAGAGAAATACCTGACCGCGATCGAAGACCTTGTGAAACTGGAAATTCCGCGCATCAACGCACCGGGTGGCGCGCCGGCGGACACAAAGCCAGTGGCGGAAAAGCCGAAAACCGAACGCGCGAAGAAACCCTCGACGCGCAAGCCGGCCGCCGAAAAACGCAAAGCCGACGCCCCGGACAAGCCACCGGTCGAAGCTGAGGAAAAATCCCCCCCGCGCGAGCGTGCGCAGCCCGCGGAAAAGGCCGGCAGATCACGCGCCCGTCGTGAACCCAATGTTGTCGTTGGCATGGGGGATCACGTTCCTGCATTCCTGCAGCGCGGCCTTTGAACCGACGATTTTCCCTACACACTTCCGGTGATCTCCCCTAGTCTTGGCGAAAGGCGCACCTGGATGCGCGGTCTTGCACATCGTGGGGTTGGAATATGGCGGGGTTTGTCTGCACTTTACCGGTGATTGCATCACTTTTTTCGTCGTGCCTGCCCCCGCCGCCATTTGCCACCGGATATGTCGAGGGCGATTTCGCCCTGATCGCGCCTGTCGCAACCGCAAGGGTCGAAACGCTGGCGGTCAGGCGTGGGGATCGTGTGTCAAAAGGTCAGGTTGTGGCCGAACTTGAAAACCGTGACGCGGACATCGCACTGGCCGAGGCCGAGGCTGCGCTTGCGCGCGCGCTCAGCGAACTTGCCAACCTCAAACAGGGCCGCCGGGTCGAGGAAATCGCCGTCATCAATGCCGCGTTGGTATCCGCGCGCGCCAAGGAAGTCGAAGCCGAAAAAGAGGCGCAGAGGGTTGAAAACCTTTACAAACGCGGCGCCGTTGCGGAAAGCCAGATCGACGTCGCGGTGACGGCCCTCAATGTAGCGCGCGCGCGTGTGGTCGAGGGCAAGGCCAACCTCGCGGTCGCCAAATTGCCTGCACGACCCCATCAGATCGCAGCGGCAAACGCCGCGGTCGCACAGGCCCGCGCCCGCCGGGACGCCGCAGAGTGGAGGCTTGCGCGTCGCGTGCTGAACGCGCCGGCAAATGGCGTCATCGATGAAATCCTGCGCAACCCCGGCGAAATCGCCAGCCCGCAGGCGCCTGTCCTCTCGGTCCTGCCGGACGGCGCGATCAAGCTGCGGCTTTATGTGCCGGAAAAAGAGATTGCCACCATTCAGAAAGGTTCGACCCTGTCGGTCCATTGCGACGGCTGCGCACGGGACGAAACCGCGACCGTTACCTTCGTTTCCAACGCACCCGAATTCACGCCACCTGTCATTTATTCGCTTGAAAACCGCCAAAAGCTGGTTTTCCTCATCGAGGCGCGCCCCGACGCCCCCAGCGGCCATCTCAAACCAGGTCAGATCGTTGATGTCGATCTGAGCGGAGAATAGATCGTGCCCAACGCGGTCGTCGATGTCCGGGACCTTGTGAAAAGCTATGGCGGAAAAAGGGTCGTCGACGCGGTTTCGATGACCGTCCAAAAAGGCGAAATTGCCGGGTTTCTTGGTCCCAACGGGTCCGGAAAAACCACCACGATCCGGCTGATGTGCGGGCTGTTGACGCCCGAAAGCGGCACCGGGAACGTGTTGGGTTTCGATCTTGTGAAAAACGGGCGCAAGATCAAGAACGAAGTCGGCTATATGACGCAAAAGTTCTCGTTTTACGAGGATCTGACGATTGCCGAGAACCTCAACCTCGTGGCGGGGCTTTACAAATTGCGGCCCCGGCGAAAAATTGTTGCCGACACGCTGGCCGATCTTGGCCTGACGACCCGCAGGAACCAGTTGGCCGGCAGTCTGTCGGGCGGCTGGAAACAACGTCTGGCGCTGGCCGCGTGCATCATGCACAAACCCAAACTCCTGCTGTTGGACGAACCGACGGCTGGTGTCGATCCCAAGGCGCGACGTGAATTCTGGGACGAAATCCATCGCCTTGCCGCGGATGGCCTGACAGTGCTTGTTTCGACCCATTACATGGACGAGGCCGAGCGGTGCCACAGGATCAATTATATCTCGTACGGGAAACTGGTTGTCAGCGGCACAGTTGACGAAGTGGTCAGGAGCGCGGGTCTGACGACCTATCTGATGGAGGGCGACAATGTCGCCGACGCCAACCGCATTCTGTCGGGAATGCCCGGCGTGGAACAGATCGCACCTTTTGGAACCACGCTGCATGTGGTCGGAACCGATGCAGAACTGCTCAGGGCCTCGGTTGCGAAAGTGGCAAAGGAAACGGGTGTAAGGGCGGGACTGACCGAAACCAGTCTGGAAGACGCCTTTATCCGGTTCATGGGAACGTCAGAGGATAACATGGCATGAGCAAGTGGTTCTCCATCGCGCGGATCATCGCATTGTTCCGCAAGGAGATGATCCAGATGCGTCGGGACCGGGTGACGTTCGCGATGACTTTGGGGGTGCCGCTGATGCAGCTTTTGCTGTTCGGCTTCGCCATCAATACCGACCCAAAAGAGCTGCCCGCGGCACTTGTTGCCCCCACACAGGACAGGTACACGCGCGCCATCGTCACCGCACTGGAGCTGACGGGGTATTACCGTTTCGACCATGTCGCCGTCAGCGCGACCGAAGCGGAAAGTCTGATCGAGCGCGGGATCGTCTCGTTCGTGGTGACCATCCCGTCGGATTTTGCGCGCCGGGTCGAGCGCGAGGACAAACCGCGCCTGCTGATCGAGGTGGACGCAACCGATCCGGCGGTCGCCTCTGGTGCGATCTCGACCCTTTCGACGGTGGCTGCGGCTGCTTTGCTGCATGAACAGGGCACCGCGGCGCGCGCGGCCGAAGCCTCGCACGGTCGTCTGCAAATCGTTGTCCACCGGCGCTATAACCCCGAGGGCATCACCCAGTACAACATCGTCCCCGGTCTGCTGGGGGTCATTTTGCAAATGACGATGGTGATGATGACATCCATGGCCCTGACCCGAGAGACCGAGCGCGGCACCATGGAAAACCTGCTGGCCATGCCCGCGACCTCGCTGGAGATCATGATCGCGAAAATCGCGCCCTTCCTTGTGGTCGGCGCCGTTCAGGTCAGTGTGGTCCTGATTGCGGCCAAGCTCTTGTTTTCGGTCCCCTTTGTCGGCGATCTTTCGGTTCTGGCGATCGGGATTTTCCTTTTCGTTCTGGCGCTTGTGTTGCTGGGGTACACGATTTCCACCCTGTCGCGCACGCAAATGCAGGCCATGCAGCTGACGTTCTTCTTCTTCCTGCCATCGCTCCTGCTGTCAGGATTCATGTTTCCGTTCCGGGGAATGCCCGTCTGGGCACAAACCCTGGGCGAGGTTTTTCCGCTGACCCATTTCTTGCGGATGATCCGGGCAGTGATGCTGAAGGGGGCCGACCTGCAGGCGGTCAGCGCCCAGATATCGGCGCTGATCATCTTTGTCGTCGTCCTGACGCTGATTGCGCTATCAAGGTTCAGACGAACGCTGGATTAATACCAACGGCCATATTCCGTGACCCTTTCGCGTGGGTGAGAAAGACCGGAGTT
>CAYXNM010000080.1:0-8087 GCA_964466385.1 uncultured Rhodobacter sp.
GCCATTTTCCAGACCGGTACGCCGGAAAGGCGGGCCTCGAGATCCCAGAGCGCACAGTCAACGGCGTTGCGCGCGGCCCCGGCTGGCATCAGGTCTTGCAACTCGTCACGCGTTAATCCCGTTTCAATGCGCGTGCGCATCGCATCAATATCTTTGACGACCTGGTCACGCCCTTCAAAAAACACATCACCTTCTTCGCATTCACCGCGTCCGACCGCGCCGTTACGCTCAATCTCAACAACAACGACTTCGCCTTGCTCTTGCACCGCGCGCGCAATGATAAAGGGTTCTTTCAGCGGCCACTGCTCGCGCGTAATTCTCAGTTGTCCCATGCCAGGCTTTCCAAATAATCCACGATTGCACCCGAACCTGTGCGCACCGGATCGACCACCGGTACGCCAAAGCGATCTGACAGGTTTGCCATTTCTTGCGTCACCGTTGCGGCATCCAAGTTCGATGAATTGACAGACATGCCGACCAAACGGCAGGCGGGCTTGGTTCGCCGGGCAAGCTTTAGGTACAGGTCAACGATATCCTGAAGGTCGGGGATCGGATAATCCGGATAGTCGCCGTCTATCAATGTTCGACCCAACTCGTGGCACAAGACCAATGCATCGGCCTGTGCGCCGTGAACCAATCCCAGAGTCACCGCCGCGTAGGATGGGTGCACGATGGAACCCTGCCCTTCGATCACGTCCCAGTGGTCCGGCGTGTTTGGCGGCGTCAATTGTTCAACTGAGCCTGACAAGAAGTCCGAGACCACAGCATCAACGGGAATGCCAGACCCGTTGATCAAAATGCCGGTTTGGCCGGTGGCGCGAAACGTTGCATTCATACCGCGCGCTTTCATCTCTCTTTGAATGGCCAGTGTCGAATACATCTTTCCGACGCAACAATCCGAACCGACGGTCAACAAGCGCTTACCCGTTCTGTTTTTTCCGGTTCCACATGGCAGGTTTTCAGGGGGCTCGCGAACATCAATCACCCGGTTGCCGGTTCGTTCCGCCGCCGCCGCAATCGCAGGAATGTCACTGAGTCGACTATGCAATCCGGCAGCCACGTCCAAGCCCGCTTCAAGCGCGGCGACACAATAGGCCACCCAGTCATCCGGAAGCGAGCCACCCACCGGGGCCGTTCCTATGACCATTGTGCCGGCACCTGCTTTGGCAGCCTGGGCAATGGTCATATCCGGAAAACCAGTATCAAGATTTGCTTGTGTCAGACCCAGCTGCGCCAGACAGTTTTCGGGCCGCCAATAAGCGATCCCCGAGGCGGTTTTCCCGTCGATGCCGTTTTGCGCGTCCCCGACAAACAACAGATAAGGCAAGCGCAGCTTTGTTAACTCAAACATTTTGCATATTCCGAAAAATGGCTGCCGCCTAAATTTAAACGGCAGCCAGGTCAGGGAGTGGTCATCCGACCCAGAAAGCCTTTTCCAAGTCGTCAAACTCAGATACGGGGCCTTCAAATTTATTACGTCCAAGTTCTAGAACATAGACATAATCAGAGATGGCCAAGGCGTGACGAATTTCCTGATCAACCAGCAATATCGAAAGTTTCTCTACGTCTACAAGGTTGCGCAACATTTCGTAGACTTCTTCGGCTAGCATTTTAGAGAGACCCGCTGTCGGTTCGTCCACCAACAACACCTTGGGTTCGGCCATCAGGGTGCGACCAATCTCGACCATGCGCTGTTGACCGCCGGAAAGCTCGCCGGTGATTTGTTTCCGTTTGTCGCGAAGAATTGGGAACCGCTCGTAATTGGCCTCGATCTTTTGCTGCACCTGTTTTTTATCGCGTCGAAAAGTCCATCCCCCAAGCTCAAGGTTTTCTTCGACCGTCATATCCTTGAATACGCCAGGTTGTTGCGGGATATAGGCCAATCCCTTCAGGATGCGCTTATAGGTCGGGACATCTATGATATCCTCGCCTTCAAGCGTGATCGTGCCTGCATTGGGCCGCAGGAACCCAAAGATCGCCTTAAGGGCCGTCGACTTGCCCACGCCGTTTGCCCCAAGGATCGCGGTGATCTGGCGCTCTCTGATATTGATGTCCAGTTCCTTGAGGATATTGAGATCCTTGTAATACCCGACATCCATTCCCCGGATTTCCAGCACATTGTGCGCCGATTTCGCGCTTGCGTCTGTTTCAGACCCGGAGCCCATGTTTGTTTGCGTTGCCACCATGGTCATGCTTCCTCCATCGGCTGCGCCGCTGTCTTTTCTGTGTCGTCATCGCCATCAGTGCCCAGATACGCCTCTTTCACGATCGGGTCATTTTTGACTTGCTCGGGCGTTCCGTCCGCGATCATGTCGCCATAATTCAAAACCAGCAGCCGTTTGCACAACGTGAAAATCGAATCCATCTGGTGGCTGATCAGGATGATTGCCTTGCCTTCAGCGTTCACCCGCTCGATGTATTTGTAGATAATGTCCATCAAGCGCGGATGCACGCCGGCAAAAGGCTCGTCCAGAATGATGACGTTGGAACCCAACATCAGCAATCGCCCAAGTTCCAGCAGTTTTTGTTGTCCACCCGACAGCGATTGTGCGTATTCGTTGGTCAGGTGATCGATCGTAAGAAAATCCAGAACTTCGCGGGCCTGATCCTCAAGTGCGGCGCGGGATAGCCCGTGATCAAATGCCAATGCGGGCACCATCAGGTTTTCCAATACTGACATGCGTCGAAACGCGCGCGTGACTTGAAATGTGCGACCCAGACCAGCCCGAGCAACCTCAAAGGGCGTGTACTGGTCGATCCGTTCATCGTTAAGATAAACAGTGCCGCTGTTTGGTTTGATCGCCCCGTCCAGAACGTTGGTAATCGTCGTTTTGCCCGCCCCGTTCGGACCGATAAGGCCAATCAATTCCGGGCCGTTAATCTCAAAACTGACACCTTTGAGAACGTGCAATCCACCGAAACGCTTTTTCAGATCGGTAACTTTAAGATGCAACATCACGAAACCTCCGCATTTTCTGAGGGCGCGGCAGCACGTTTTGCGACCGTTTCTTTGGCAATGTGACCACGTCTGAAATAGTCAATCATAGGAGAGATTAGTCCGTTGCGCGAAAACCGCAGGGTCAGCATCAGGATAACCCCGAACACAACCAGACGCCACGTGACCATATCCACCTCGAACGGGCCGATCTGGAAACTGTTTCGCAACAGTTCCAGCGTGAACTCGATCGCAATCGCACCGATTGCAGCGGCATAGATACTTTCAACGCCCCCAATAACAGCCATGGCGACAACAAGGCTCATCTGCAGAATGATCAGATTGTTCGGTGTGACAATACCAACGTAATACCCCATCGTTGCCCCACCTGCTGCCGCAATCATTGACGTGATGACAAAGACGAGAACCTTGTAGCGTGTCGTGTTCACGCCAAGAGCGGCGGCCGCGTCTTCGTCTTCGCGAAGAGCCCGCACAAAGAGCCCAAACTTGGAATGTGCCAACCAAGCCAGAACCGCAAGAGATCCAAGCAACAGGAACAACATCACAAAATAGGGGGGTATCTTATCAGTCTTGTCGAAATAGTGCCCAAAAACCGTAACACCGTTCGGAAACAAACCCGGCAACTCCAATCCTGCTTGGCCGCGCGTAATCGAAATTTCAGCCGAAATTGCTGCGCGAAGGATTTCCGAAAACCCAAGCGTGAATAACGCCAGATACGCAGCCCTGAGAGGCAAGACCAACAGCCCGATCACGGTGCCAAAAATGCCGCCGACAATCGCTCCAAGAATGATCCCGAAAACCACCGGAAACTGGGTAACCTGAACGCTGCCATTCCAAACCTCCATGGCCTTCGTCAGACAGTCCTGCGACAACGTCGACGACGTCACACCAACCGGATCGAGTATCAGCAGGTAGTTTCCGCCAAAAGCGAACTCAGTGCACAGGTTCGTCGCCTCGGGCGAAATGTAGATGTAGTGGCTAAACAGAGCAGCGGTGTAACCACCCAACCCCGTAAAGCCCATATGCCCGAACGAAAACTGCCCTGCGTATCCCGCCAACATCGACCAGCTAGAGGCGAGTATCGCATAGAAAAAGCCGGTAATCATCACGTGCATGATGAAGCGGTAATCCCCCGCCGTATATATGAACGGAAAGATCAACAAGAATACGACAAGGGCGCCCCCCGCGTAGAGTGGTACGTTTTGTTTGGTCATCCGAATTTTCCATGTGTTCCGCCGGCAAACCTACGACCGAACAGGCCAGTCGGCCGCAACAGCAGCGTTAATGTTAGAACGATCATTCCGTAGGCCGGAATGTAGGATGCAGCCTTCATGGGATCGGGCACACAGCCAGTTCCGGCGGCCTCGACCAATCCGACGATAATGCCGCCAATAAAGGCACCGGGCAGCGATCCCAGTCCGCCTAGGACGACGATCACAAAGGCACGCATAGTCGGAATGGCCCCGACCTGAGGAAGCCAGCTAAATGCCTGCACCAACAAGGAACCGGCCAGCGCGGCAATCATACCGCCGAGTGCAAAGGCCAACATGTTCATGCGATCAGGGTTGATCCCCGCAATCGAGGCGGCTTCGCGATCAAGACTTACGGCGCGCAACGCTTTACCGGTCCATGTGCGGCGCAAAAAATAAACAAGCGCAAACATGACTAGGACAGAAGCAACCGCTGCAGTGAATCGCGGATTGGATATCGAGATCGTATCAAACAGTTCCATATTGCCGCGACTGGTCTTCAACAGCCAGGGATCCTCGACCGAGGGCAGCCGGATTTTGGGAAAATCCCAGTATCGGTGCGCTTTGACCGGGTTGGCGCCAACTACCGCCTGAACGAAATACTGCAATGTAAAGGCCAAGCCAAATGTCACCAAAATTCCGTATTCGGCAGGCCGTTCGATTTTTCCGTCATACATCGGCGTTAGAAACAATCGTTCGAACGCCGCTCCGATTAAAAAGGCAACGATGCAAGCCGCCAAAATCCCCAATATCGGGGTGATGTCAGGCAGCCACACGGAGGACACATAATAAGCCACCATGCCACCGATCATATAAAACTCGCCATGCGAAAAACTGACCACGCCCAGAATGGAAAAAATCAGAGTCAGGCCAAGCGCCATAAAACCGTAAATCGTGCCGAGTATGATACCGTTCGATATTTGCGAGGCGACAAATGCGCCGTTTGAAACGCAGACGTTGCTGGGATCAGCGACACCAAACGCAATAACAAAAAGCATAACGCTGGCAACCGCCGGAACTATTTGGAGTTTGAGACTGACAGGCGGCGTTTTGATCCAAAGAGGGACCAGACCCACAGGCCCAAAAGAGGCGCCAATCAATGCGCCAACAAACCCTATTCCGGACGTGTCCAGATCGCGCTTCAAATAAACTCGGCGGGTCGCGATATTGCCGATAACCCCCCAAGCAATCATCCATGATAGGACGCTCCAGAAAATATAAGGAAACTCCACGTTTCACCTCGCTCGATAAGGGGGAATGAAGTCCCACCGGGTTCGACGTTGCCGGACCCGGTGGAGCTGGTTATTTATTGAGGCGAGATGGATCAGCGATCAACGTAAATCGCATCGCCGGTTTTATAGGCTTTGGGCCAAGTAATGGGGGATTCAGTCGAATCCTCACCTTCATTTTGATATTGAATCATGGTCAAAGCAGGATCCGGCCACTGGTGCCACCACTCGTTGCCTTTACCGTCATCCGAAGGGGATTTCGCGGTGCCATATGGGAAATAAATGTGCCCCAAAACACCGTCATAGGAAATGCCTTCCAACTTGGCGACGATTGAATCGCCATCGGTTTTGCCGGCCTCATTGATTGCCTGCGCAAGAATGGCAATCGAATCGTAAGCTTCAAGCGCGTAACTTTCGATCGCTCCCTTGCCGGTTTTTGCCTTATAAGTTTCGTTCAGCGCCAACGCTTTTGGCCCCCACAGGTTCACCGGAGTCCCGATGCGCTGTACGAACGCCAAGTTGCCGTCCGGAACATTTTCCCACCAGGCTTTGCTTTCCAACGCAACTTGCCCTGCCTGGAACGGCATGTCCTGTGGTCCGATCCCCGCATCGGCTGCCTGCTGCGCAAAGTTGTAGCCAGCTTCACCCGTCAGAAGCGTGATGATGTAATCGGGCTTTTCGGCCTTCATCCGTTCGATGATGCCAGAATAGTCCTGCGTTCCAATGTCCACGCCGAATGTTACGGCGTCCACACCACCTGCGGCCAAACCTTTGGTGGTTTCTTCCGCCGCCGGTATGCCGTAGTCGGTGTTTTCGGTCATGATCGCGACTTTGGAAATGCCAGGCATCTCAAGCGCTGCCTTATAGAGCGTTCCCGAAGCCCACGAACTGAGCGGAGCGATGCGGAAAATGTACTTCTGCATGTCGCCAGTGATTGTATCGTTCCACGTTTCGGCAAAAACGACAGGCACATGAAGATTGTCAGCCACATCCTTGGATGCAACACCAACCGAGCTGTGATAGCCACCACCCACAGCAACGACATTGTCCTGTGTGATCAGTTTTTCCATCACTGCGGCAGCTTTTTCAGGCAGACCTTCTGTATCCGTGATAACAACTTTGAGGTCACAGCCCAGAACGCCACCAGCAGCGTTGATGTCTTTTTCCGCAATCAGCATTGCATCGCGCATCGCTTCGCCGCCACCCACGGCACCAGGTGCGGAAAGGGGCGCGAGGCCACCAATCTTGATCGTGCAATCAGCAGCAAATGCCGGAGCGCTGAGAATTCCAAACGTTAGCGCGCTAGAAACGCTCAGGATGAGCGCAGTTCTTCGTTTCATTGTTTTTCTCCCAATTGAGCAGTTCTGATACGACCTGCTCCTCGGAAACTACTCGATAATATTTCCTTTTGTAAACATTATTTATATAAACCAATTTTAGTTGTCGCTTCGGCAAAGAAAAACGTTTTGGCGTCAACTTCACATCGTCGAATTTTACGAAATGTGTTTTCAGCCAAAAATTGTTTATTTCTTGTGGGAGTCCAGCCGTTCCTTGTCGCGCTCGCGAAAACTCGCCGACGGCGACGAGCAAACGCCAAGTATTCGCGCCGGGGCTGTGCCTGCTCTCACATACCCATGCCCCATTGTGCTGTCGAGGTATATGCTTTCGCCAATTTTTAAGGAAACGGGTTCATAAAACTCGGTAAAAACTTCAACCTCACCCTCAAGAACGAAAATAAATTCTTCACCAGAATGGGTCATGAGCGCGCCAAATTCCTTAGAATTGCCTGCTTTTAACTCCACCACAATTGGAACCATGGCTGCATCACGTAGATCGGTTGCATGGTATCGATAGATGTATTTTTCAGTTTCGAGGGTTCTCTCATCCGAGCGTCGCGTAATCAGACGTCTGCCGCCGACACTACGCGTCTTTTTCGGTGAAAATAGCTCCGACACATCGACACCAAGCCCTTCGGAAAGCTTAACGATATTGTCGTAAGTCAATGAAATCTGGCCATTTTCTACCTTTGAAAGCGTAGACACAGCTAAACCAGTCATACGGCCTACCTCGGCAAGGGTCCAACCGTTTCGACGCCGCAAGGCGGCGACGTGTAGTCCAAGCCCGTTACCGTTTTTTCGCTGAACGGCCATCAGGTTTCCTTTCCCGTGCGACCACACACACTCCAGGTGCTGGATATTCCACTGTAGCATTTCCCTGTTGATTGTAAGAAAAAAAATTTCATAATGTCAAATATCAATTTTTGCAGAAGCAAATTGAAACGGAGTCCAGATCATGGTGGCTACGACCGCTGATATTATCATTTTTGGGGGGCATAGCAGGTGCCTCCGTGGCTGACAATCTTGCAGTGAACGCTCGCGTAATCGTGTAGGAGCAGGAAACTCGGCCCGGAAACCCAAGCCGAAACCGATGATTATCAACCCAGCAGATTCTCGTTGTGAATGAGGGCGGGAAGATGGTGACCACGGGAACGATATGTGCGGTCTGGCAGATGACCGTATCCAAGGCCAACGCCATGATCGGGTTAAAGTTCTGGGCCGTCAGGGCATATTCCAAGTTGACACGATAGTCGGCCTGCCGCGCAGCACTTAAAACAAAGTCAGCTTGCAAAGGCTGTTCAAGGAGGTAATCCTA
>CAYXNM010000080.1:8187-12939 GCA_964466385.1 uncultured Rhodobacter sp.
TTGCGATCTGCGCTGACAATGGCGTTTATCAAACAGTCGGGCGATTCGCTGATCATGATAGTGACACCGTGCGGGATAAAGTCGGCGGTAGCGGTTGGTAAGAGGATCGGCTTCATAGGCTGGCAATCTCGGCCACGCGGGTGGCGTTGTTTTTGGCCAGCTTGCCCCCAGCGTCAAAGAGGTTATTTTCAAACCCGACCCGCACTTTTCCACCCAGTTCGAAGGCGCGCCCAAGGCATTCAGTCTCGGATCGCCCAAAGGCGCAGGCCGCCCAGTCTACATCGGGTGCGACTTGGCGCAGCTGTTCTACGAGCGGTTCCAGAGCATTGGGGTCAGAGCGTTGCCTGTTGGAATAACGGCCCAGAACGACGAGCGCTTGCAGGTCTTCTTTTGGAATACGCCCTGCGGTGGTTTCTTGATCCAAAAGCGCGATGTCCTCTGCGCCATAGAGGATATGTTGCACCGCGATCTCTGCCTCATTTGCCCAATGATAGAAGTCCGGCACAAGACCATCTGCCAACATTTCGCGAATTGAAACCGATACGGCGGCGGGCATCACGGCACGCACGATCTGACGTTGTTGCGCTGGCGAGTATCGTCCGACGGCCTCCGTTGTAATTTGCACCAACATGTTAGGACACACTGTCGTCATCTCAGCGATCAGTTCGCGGTAGAGATCCGCATCCAACACATGCGCCCCTTTTGCATCGCGCACATGAGCGTGCAGGCCCGTGGCACCCGCATCCCAACAGGCGGCTCCTGTCGTGACTGTTTCCCTGATGCTGATCGGAAGCTCCGGGTGATCGACCTTCATGCGCCGCGCTCCATTGGGCGCGACCATGATGCGGGGCAAAGGTGTCATTTCGCCAAGGCGGCCGTGATTGCGCGGCCCAGCTTGTCGACCAGTTCCTCAATCTGATCCTGAGATATGATGAACGGCGGTGCCAATAAGACGTGATCCCCGTGCAGCCCGTCGATCGTGCCGCCCATTGGATAGCACATCAACCCATTCTCCATCGCGGCGGTCTTGATCCTTTTGTTGATCTTTCGGCCCGGATCAAACGGTTTCTTGGTGCTGCGATCCGCAACCAGCTCCAGCCCCCTGAACAAACCGCGTCCGCGAATGTCACCGATATGTGGATTTTGCCCAAAGGCTGTTTCCAGCCGCCTCTGCAGCAAATCCCCCATGGCCTGCACACGAAGGACCAGATCGCCCGTAGTCAACTGCGTGACAACCGCATGTGCTGCCGCCGAGGCCATCGGGTGGCCGAGATACGTATGTCCGTGCTGGAAAAACCCGCTGCCATTTGCGATGGCCTCGAAAATCTCCGACGAACACATCATCGCACCAATCGGCTGATATCCAGCCCCCAACCCCTTGGCGATGGTGACGATGTCAGGCTGGATGTCGTCATGCTCACAGGCAAAGAGGCGCCCGGTGCGACCCATGCCGCACATGACCTCATCCAAGATCAGCAAGATGCCGTTTGTGTCGCAAATCTCGCGGATGCGTTTGAAATAGCCATCGACGGACGGAACAGCGCCAAGGGTCGCGCCGACGACGGGTTCCGCGATAAACGCCATGATGGTTTCGGCGCCAAGGCGGTCAATCTCAGCCTGCAACTCATTTGCGACGCGCTGGCCGAAGTCGTATTCTGTTTCTCCAGATTCCTGCCCCCGATAGGCATAACAGGGCGCGATGTGGCTCGCTTCAATCAGCAAGGGTTCGAACGGCTTGCGTCGCCATGCATTGCCACCTGCGGCCAACGCACCGAGCGTGTTGCCATGATAGCTTTGGCGACGGGCGATGATGCGGTGTCGCGTACTCTCGCCTTTTTCCAGAAAATACTGTCGTGCCAGTTTGATCGCAGCCTCGACCGCCTCCGACCCGCTTGACACGATATAGGCGTGGTTGATGCCCTGCGGCGCGTGGCTCACCAGCAGCTCGGCGAGTGATTCTGTCGGCTCAGATGTGAAAAACCCGGTATGGGCATAGGCGATCCGGTCCAGCTGGGCATGCATGGCATCGCGCACGATTTGGTTTGAATGCCCAAGGCAAGACACCGCCGCGCCGCCACAGGCATCTAGGTACTTCTTCCCATTATTATCAATGATATAGCACCCGTCTCCTTTCATGGCTGTAGGAAGTTTGGCGCGGGATGAGCGGTGGAAAACAGCGGTCATTTTAGCGTTCCGATTCTGGCTGGCAAGTAATCTTATTTGCAATTTAACTTTACTTGCAAATTTAGTTGCATATTGATGAACGCAAGACAAGAGGTCCGTCCAGTCCTAGGGAGCACACATGAATACCTTTACGAAACTGGCTGGCGCAGCGGCCCTTACGATCACTGCAACAAGCGCTGTCGCCGAAGGCCTGATCATCGTGCCGGATACCGCATTTGTACCGTTTGAGTTCAGACAAGACGGCGTCTACGTCGGTTTTGATGCCGGCATTTGGGATGCAATCGCCGCTGACTTGGGCGTCAACCATGTCAAATAGCCCGAATCCCATTGGTTGGCTGAAAGTCTCCGGTACTCCGTTTGACATCGGGCAAGCGATGGGTGTGCAAGGGCGGGAGGCGGTTCATGCGCATTTGATTCACTCGGACATCTGGTCTGCGATTACCTCGCCTGATCACACCCACGCCGTCGCTCGTTTAATGGAAAATACCAAGAGCCGCTTTCCCGGGTTCTACGAGGAATTGCGCGGCTTGGCGGACGGGCTGCAATTGCCTCTCGGTGACGTTTTTGCATGGAATTGCCGTGGCGATATCCTTGCTTCTGTTCCGGATGGCTGCACCACGGTCCAGACGCCGGGCGAGGAAATTCAGATCGGCCATAACGAAGACGGGCTGCCATTCTTTCGCGGCCACTGCTTCATTCTGGATGCGAAACCACAGAAGTCCAATGCCTTTCGGGCATTTTGTTATCCGGGGTCGCTGGCTGGCCATACTTTTGGCTGGAACGATGCAGGACTGGCGCAGGCCGTTAACAATTTGCGTCTGCACAACGTTGAGGCAACGATCCCGCGTATGGTTTTGGGGCGCGCCGTATTGGCTGCTTCTACATTGCAAGACGCTGTGAATGCCTTGTCGGACGATCCCGTTTGCGGCGGCTTTCACATGACGCTCGCCCAGTCAGAAAACCAGCAACTACTCAGCGTCGAATACGGCGGCGGCGCGGCGTCGGTGATCCAGATTACCTCTCGTAGCGGCCACACCAATCACGCGCTGCACATGGCTTCTGACGGTCAGATCGTGACCCAATCCTCCGGCGACCGCCAAACAACTATCGAACGGCTGGTGATGCAAACCGGCACGACGGACCTAGACATTCTGCGCGATACGTCCGGTCCCGGCCTGCCAATCCGCCGTGATGCTCCGGACGACCCAGATCAAGAGAACACCCTTGCAACGTGTCTTCTTACGGTTTCTAAAACAGGGGTCGAGTGGAGGATCTATGGTGAAAAAGAAGGACAAGCAGCCTATCAAAGCGAACCCGAAATCGACTGACATCCCACCAACAAACATCGAAGAGCTGCGCGCGCTTTTGATCGACATCACCAAGGGGAACGCGCCGCGTAGCCTTGGGACCAAGACGCGCGACGCCTTTGGCAAAATTTTGCACGTGCAGGACAGCACTGATCTCTTGTCGATCACCACGCTATCGGAACGGATCGGCACTAATCCGTCGACCATTACCCGATTGGCCAAGGCGCTTGGGTATTCTGGATTTAGTCCTTTCCAAAAAGCATTGCTGGCCACGCGCCTGCAACAACCGGGGTCGTTTTACCTTAAACAAGCGCAATCGGTGATCTCAAACGCGGATCAACCGATCAAACAGCGTGCGGCCCAGCTTTGCCATGAAAATCAGGCGAATATAGACTATTTCGTCGAAAACTTTGATGCCGAGAGTTTTGAAGCTGCCGTCACGCTTATCTCTCAAGCGCGGCGCGTCACGATCTATGGCATTCGCCAGTTTCATTCCCTTGCTGCATTTCTGACATATGGGCTGCGGCTGATACGCTCCGACGTGACCATATTGGATGCAAACGGTCTGGGCGTTGCTGAAGAGATAGGGGCGATGGAGGCGGGCGACGTCTGCATCGTCGCCAGCGTCGCTCCCTATTCAAGCCAAGTCGTCTTTGCCGCAGAGGTCGCCCATGAACACGGGCTTGATGTCATCGCGATCACGGATCTTGCAAGTTCACCGGTTATTGCCAACGCCACAGCGTCGATTTTTGTTCCGCACCAAAGCAGCTTCATCTCAAACTCCATCACCAGTTATTTTGCCGCTGCCGAGTGCATCATCAACGCTGTGGCCGCATCCGATTTGGAACAAACGGAACAGGCTCTTATTACCCGCCAAGGTCTCATCAAAAGCCTGAACATTGAAGATCGTTGATCAGGAAATCAAATGTTTGCCGGTCTGATCGATTGCCTGTTTGACAAAGCTTGCACACATTCGCGAGGACCGCAGCATTGGTGAGTTTGGGCGCTGGCCGGCCGTTAGCTGCAGTCGCCCTGCCAGACACAGGGGCTCTCTGAGCAACGCCCAGATTTCGGCGCTGTGATCGCCGCAGGAATTTCGTGGGATCAGCAGTCCGCCAGATGGCACTCTCTCGAGCAGGATATCTTCGCTGAGGACGGTGGCGTTGAGTACGGTCTCAAAATGCCGATAGAAGTCTGGTCGTCTCTGGGTCCATAAACCCGGCCACAGTCGCCTCGGTTTCCAGTTGAAGCGCTCGGGTCA
>CAYXNM010000081.1:0-12206 GCA_964466385.1 uncultured Rhodobacter sp.
GCAAGAGGCTGATAAGCCATTGAAATTGCTCAACCACTGAAGATGTATGAATCTGATAGCCCGTGGGGTGGCGTTCAAAACACCGGTTCGGGGTAGTTTATCCCAGCAAAGTCCAAACGAAATCAATGGATTGCACGGTATTGGCGAAAGCGCCAGCCCGCCGGGACGGGCAGACGCAGGGCCGGGGCGCTTTTTGGCGCCTGTTAACCGGCCCAGGGCTAATCTCAATGTCCCGTTCAGGCCGGAAGCGGCCCTGCCCACACACAATTCGGAGGGGCAATCAGTCGGGCCGTTGGTCTCAGGCGGCTTTCGCCACCGATTTCTTCGCCGGTTTGGCGTCAATGGTCTTGCCCGTCGCAATCTCGATCCGACGCGGTTTCAGGGCCTCGGGCATTTCGCGGACAAGATCGATATGCAGCATGCCGTTTTCAACCGACGCGCCGGTCACCAGGACATGGTCCGCCAGTTGGAAACGTTTTTCAAACGAACGCTGCGCGATCCCGCGATGCAGGAAGCGACCGGCATCATCCTTGGAGTCGCCGTCCTTCCTGGCCGTGACCTGCAACAGGTTGTCACGCGCTTCGATGGCCAGTTCATCTTGCGAGAATCCGGCAACGGCGATCGAGATCCGATAGGAATCATCCGCCGTTTTTTCGATGTTGTAGGGCGGGTAGGTGTTTTGCGGCACATCGCCGGTAAAGGCCCGGTCGATCAGGTCGGCAAAGTGGTCAAAGCCTACGGTTGAGCGGTAAAGGGGGGTAAAGTCAAAGTTACGCATGGTCGCATCCTCCTTGGTGAGCGATACTTGTGTGAGCGGTCTTCCGGTATGGACAGACCGTTTTCCGGGTTTCGTCAGGCCCCGTATGGGCGCCCGACACAAGGTATCTGGGATGCGCGAATTATCGTTTCAAGAGGCCCATTCGTTTTACGGCGTCTTGAATTTCAGCCGTGATTTGCCGTTTGAAGCCAGGAACTGGCCGCCTGAACTTACGCTTTGGATGCGCTGAAACACACCGTCGGACGTCTCAAGCCGTGTGATCAGCTCCTCCAGCGGTCGCCCGAGCGATGCGCCAAGGGCTACGTCCCGGTCTTTCCATTCCGCTTTCGCCGAGACGATCGACGCGATCCTTGGCTTGCCGTGCTCAATGATGAAGATCGGGGACCCCGAAGCGCCAAAGGTCACCTGACAGGACAGAACGAGAATGGACGGGTCGCGCCCAAGCACGTGGCAGGTTTCCTGAAGGCTGGGAACATCGGGATGATCCTTGGCATAGCTCACGACCTGCACTTCCTGACCGACATTCGGGCGTTTTGCCCAGCCAAACGGCGCGATCCTGGTGTTGCGGATGGCGTGGTCAAGCTCGATCAACGCGATGTCGGTTGCGACGCGTTCCAACCGGCGGCTGCTGGCATACTCATAGCCGCCATGAATGACGATGCGTTTGGCCCACCTTTGTGCGGCGGCTCGACCCTCGCGCCAACCGGCCAGAAACTCGACATTTTCGGTCGCGATCCGTGCGCCGGTTCGTTTGTCATACATGCAGTGAGCAGCTGTCAGAACCAGATCGGGCGCGATCAGCGTCCCCGTGCAAAACCCGGTTCCCACCAGATTGACCCGTCCGACCGCTTCCCATGCCTTCGCCTGGTCCGCACTTGTCAAATCAACCCCATGGGTTGATTCCGTCGCATGCGACCGATCCGCGGTGATCCACAAAACAAGCAGCAACAGCATAAACTTGCGCATACTCAATCCTCAAGTCTGCGCCCCCGTGACATCGAGTTCTATGCTTTGATGCGGCGAAACTAAGGCTGATTTATGCGCTTGGCCGTCGAAGTTGCGGCAATGTCGAGACGCACGCAGGTTTAGGCGGATTTCCGCGACAAGGCGGCCGGGCGCGGGCCGCCGGTTGCCCAGTCAAGAAGCTCTGCTGTGTGAACGACCGGCAGTTCCCCGGTGGACCCGATCTGGACCATGCACCCGATATTGCCCGAAGCGACCGCGTCCGGGCGTGTCGCGGCAAGCGTTTTGACCTTTCGCTCCTTAAGCTGACGCGCAATGTCGGGCTGAAGCAGATTATAGGTTCCCGCCGAGCCGCAGCACAGATGGGGGTCCGCCGGTTCAACGACCTCAAAGCCGACTTTGCGCAAGAGCGTTTTGGGCAATTCCCTGATCCCCTGGCCATGTTGCAGCGAGCAAGCCGCGTGGTAAGCGATCCGCATCGGCACCGCACCGCCTTCGGGCAGGCCAAGGTCGGACAGAACTTCTGTGATGTCCCGGGTCAGGCCTGCGATGTGCGCGGCCTCCGTTTCAAGCGCACTGCCCGCGAACATTTGCCCGTAATCCTTGACGGTCGTTCCGCACCCCGAGGCGTTGATGACGATCGCGTCAAGCCCGTTTGAATGAACTTCGGCCATCCATGCGCGGATATTCTTCGCGGCCCATCGGTGGCTTTGCCCCGCATCCCCCATATGGTGGTTCAGCGCGCCGCAGCACCCCGCACCTTTCGCCACGACCACCTCGCAGCCCAACCGGCGCAGGATCCTGATGGTGGCATCGTTGATATCCGTGTTCAGCGCTTTTTGTGCGCAGCCCGTCATCAGGGCAACGCGCATGCGGGTCGGTCCGGTTGCCGCAAAGGTCTGGGCATCATCATTCGCACTGACGGGCGGCAGTGACGCGGGCGCCATGTCAACCAGCCCCGCCAGCCTGCCCGGCAACAGGTTGCGCACGGGGCGGGCGATCCACGCTCCCAGAATGGCCAGCCGGAACCGACGCGGGTGGGGCAGTACCCGCGAAAGAAGCCCGCGCAGCAATCTGTCGCCCGGAGGGCGGCGATAGGTGGCTTGGATATGCACGCGCGCATGATCGACCAGATGCATATAATCGACACCCGAGGGGCAGGTCGACATGCAGGCAAGGCACGACAGGCAACGATCAATATGTTTCACGGTCAAGGCATCTGCTGCGCGCCCGTTTTCCAGCATGTCCTTGATCAGATAGATGCGCCCGCGCGGGCTGTCCAGCTCGTCACCCAGAACCTGATAGGTCGGGCAGGTCGCCGTACAAAACCCGCAATGGACGCATTTTCGCAGAATGTCATTGGCGCGGCGGATCGAACGATCCTGCAACTGGCTTTGGGAAAAATCGGTCTGCATCGGCTAATCCCCCAGCAATCCGGGGTTCAGAACCGCTCTGGGGTCGAACTTCAGGCGCAAACCGGCCGAGATCGCCGCCAAGGGCGCAGTTTCGGGCTGAAAAGTGCCAAAGCGTTTGCGATCATGGTCAGAGGCACGCTCAAGCCGCGCGTGTCCGCCCATGCCGTGCAGGTGGGTGCGCAGGTCCACCCCTTCGGGCAGAAGCGCCCAGACCAGCCCCCCTCCCCAATCATAAATCAGCCCGGGATCGCATATGTCGCGCAATCGCGCGCCCAGCAACGGCCCGTCGGAGGGTTTTAAGGACACGCGCCAGACATTGCCCGGCTGGCCGCAAAACGCGGTGACATCCCGGATTTCCCGCCAGATCGTCTGTGATTTGTCCTGATCTTCGTTGATATGAACCTGCCCGAAAGAGGCCAGCAACCGCGCCAGTTTTTCGGCACGGGGTTGCAAACCATGGGCAAAACCCTCGACCCGGAACAACGTCCTGGCACCCGTTACATGCGCCGCGCCCGTCACCTCAAAGGGTGAACCCAGCGCTTTGGCCATCGCCTGCGCGGCACTGGCGTCGTTCAGACCTTCGATGACAAGAGTCCGCTGCGCCTCGGTATCGGGAAGAACCTTCAGCGCGACCTCGCTCAGCACGCCAAGGGTGCCCCAACTGCCGGCCATCAGGCGCACCAGATCGTAACCCGTGACATTCTTCATCACCCGCCCGCCGTTCTTCACGACCCGGCCGGCGCCATCGACAAACCGGACGCCCAGCAGGAAATCGCGGCAGGCCCCGGCCTGCACGCGCCGCGGACCCGAGATGTTGCCTGCGACCACACCCCCGATGGTCGGCGTTCCCGTGGTTCCCAGCAGGGGCCGGTGGTCCATCGGCTCGAACGCCAGACGTTGCCCCTTTGCAGCCAGCAGTGCCACGACTTCGTCAAGCGGTGTACCGGCCGCGACGACAAGCGTAAGCGCGCCGGGTTCATAAAGGCTGACCCCGCAAAGATCACCCGTGCAAAGAGTTACGCCGGAATTGGATCGACCCATGGTGCGGGTTCCCCCGCCCTTGATCCGCAACGGCCCGTCCGCGCTCCTGATCGCCTCGCTCAATTCAATTTCATTACCGGGGGTCATCGTGTTCTTGGTTCCAAATCTGCGACAGCCGTCTGCGACCGGGTTCAGTTGACGCCTGCGCGTCGACTTTCGCTTGCCTCAAGCGGAAAAACTTTTGCCGGGTTAAGGTGCCATTCTGGGTCAAAAACATCCTTCACCGACATCTGGGCCTCGATGTCGTTGTCCGAATACTGGACCGTCATCAGATCGCGTTTCTCGACCCCGACACCATGTTCGCCGGTCAGGCATCCGCCGACCTCGACGCAGAGCTTCAGGATATCGGCCCCCATCGCCTCGGCGGTTTCGATCTGTCCTTCGCCATTTGCATCAAACAGAATCAAGGGATGCATGTTGCCGTCGCCCGCGTGAAAGACATTGGCCACGGCAAGGCCGTGTTTTTCCGAGAGCGCCCTTATGCGCTTCAGCACATGGGGCAATTGCGAAACCGGGATCGTGCCGTCAAGGCAGATATAGTCATTGATCCGGCCCATCGCGCCAAAAGCCGCTTTGCGCCCCGCCCAGATCCGTTGAGACTCCTGCGCGCTTGCGCTTTCGCGGATTTCGTCAGGGTTATGGTTTCCGGCAATCGCAATGATCTTTCGGAGTTGATGGTCGATCTCCTCTTCAGAGCCTTCGACCTCGACAATCAGCAGCGCTTCGACATCGGGATAGCCAGCGCCCGAGAATGCGTCGGTCGCGCGGATGCAGGGCCGGTCCATGAATTCGATCGCCACGGGCAAAAGCCCGGCGCGAATGATATCCGACACACAGGCGCCGGCGGCCTCGTTGCTGTCAAAACCGATCAGAACGGGACGCGCGCCCTGGGGTTTGGGCAGAATGCGCAGGGTCGCTTCTGTCACAACGCCCAACTGCCCTTCGGACCCGCAGATCAGACCCAGCAGGTCGTACCCCGGCGCGTCGCTGTGCGCGCCGCCAATGGTCACAATCGTTCCGTCCATCATCACCATCCGCACCCCCAGAAGGTTGTTGGTGGTCACACCGTATTTCAGGCAGTGCGCGCCGCCGGAATTCATGGCGATATTTCCGGCAATCGCGCAGGCCAGCTGGCTGGAGGGATCGGGCGCGTAAAAGAAATCCATGGCTTCAACGGCACCGGTCACACTTAGATTTGTCCGCCCGGTCTGAACCCGGATGAACCGGTTGTCCGTATCCGTTTCCAGCACCGCATTCATGCGTGAAACCCCCAGCACGATGCTGTCCGCCGTCGGCAGCGCCCCCCCGGAAAGAGAAGTCCCCGATCCACGTGGGACGACGGGCAGGTTCTCCTCTGAACAGATCTTCAGAACATCGGACACTTCTTTGGTCGTTGACGGCAGCACGACCGCAAGGGGCGCGCACCGGTAAGCCGTCAGCGCATCGCATTCATAGGCCAGTGTTTCGCGCTGTGCGCTGATGACGGCCCCAGGCGGCAATACCCCCGCAAGCCGTTTGACGATCGCCGCTTTTCGCCTGATGACAGAGGGGTCGGGAACGGGCATGTCCATGGGCGCACCTGGAATTGGTAACTTTATATTACCAGTTCTATCAGAGGTGGCGCGTACTGTCCAGCGTCCAGGTCACAAGGCGCGCCATCATTTCCCTTCGCGAATCCAGGCAAAAACGGCAAAGAACGACACCAGCAACAGCAGAATCAGCGCGTTGGCGAGCGGCTGAAGCCGGATATCCGTGGTGACAAAGGCCCCGCGCGGGGTCAGGCCGATCCAGTTTCTCCCGGCAGCGACACGCCCCTGACGAACCGAGCGGATGGCCGGGACACCATCCGCCAGTCGCAAAACGCCCCCGCGCGTCGCCGCCGTGAAGGGCAAGACCACGCTGTCGCTGGATATGGGGTTTTCCAGTTCTCTGGGCGCGGCAGGTCCAAGGGCGATCACCGTTTCCAGTTTGCCTTCGCGCAGATGATAAAGACCGTTTTCCAGACCGTCGAACTCGGCCACATATTTCCCCGGCGAAACCTCGGCCATTGACAACTTTTCGCTATCGCGCCCCGGCCCCACCACGACCAGTTCCCGGTCGCCCTCTTGCAGCGATCTGCGAATGACGCTGACGTGGTTGCCTTTGGCATTTGCGCGCAACGCCTCTTCTTCCAGGTCGGGTTCGCGCATCATCCAGTGGGCAAGGCGGCGCAGCAGTTCCAGTTGAGGGCCTCCGCCCTCGAACCCCCGGCTCCACAACCACGCCTGATCCGACGCCAGCAAGGCAATCCGCCCCTTGCCGACCCGATCAAGGATCAGAAGCGGTTTGTCATCCACCCCGGTCATCACCGTCTGCCCTGACTGTCTGATGAGATCCACCATTCGAAACCACCGGCCCCAGCCGGGATTGCCGTCGGCATCCCCTGCGCGGGGCGCAAAATGCTCCAGCCCCTCGGTCACGGGATGGCGCGCGCCGATTTCCGATATGCGCGGCATGTACCCCTTTTCATAGACGCCTGCCGTGGGTTGGGCCGGCAAGACCCGCGCCAGAGGCGAGCGGTAAATGCTTTCAACACCGGCAAAGGCAGGCCCGGCAGCCACCAGAACCGCGCCACCGTTTTCAACATAGCGCGAAACGTTTTCGAGGTAAGCCGAAGGCAAGATACCCCTCCGCTGATAGCGATCGAAAATGATCAGATCGAATTCCTCGATTTTCTCCAGGAACAGCTCGCGCGTCGGAAACGCGATCAGGGATAATTCGGTCACCGGAACGCCGTCCTGCTTGCCGGGCGGGCGCAGAATGGTGAAATGCACCAGATCGACGGAGCTGTCGGATTTCAACAGGTTTCGCCATGTCCTTTCACCGGGATGAGGTTCGCCCGAAACCAGGAGCACACGCAGCCGGTCGCGAATGCCGTTGATGGAGACCACCGCTGCATTGTTGCGATCCGTCAATTCGCCATCAACTTTGGGGATCTGGAACTGCAGCACGTTGCGACCGCCATGGGGCAGCCGCAGCGGCAGGTCCAGTTCCACGCCGACGCGCACGCGAAACACTTGCGGGTCTGCCCCGTCCACGGCGATGGACAGTTCGGTGAAACCGGCCTGCCCGGCGGGAACCGCACCCTGATCGGTGATTTTCAGACCCAGTTCGACCGGCTCTCCGAGGATGGCGAAGGCCGGGGCGTTGGTGATTTCGATGCGCCGGTCCCAGTCGTCTCTTTCGCCGGTCAGCAGGACATGCGCCGGGGCGGGAAAATCCGGCGCCAGCGCCATGTCATGAACCTGCCCGTCGCTGATGACGATCGCCCCGGCAATCCGTCCGCGCGCCAGCTCTGCCGTGGCATCCGACATCGCGGTCATCAGCAACGTCCCGGCATCGCTGCCCTGCGGGGCATCGCGGACAATGATCTTCTTCACTTCGGTGTTTTCCAGTTTCTTCAACTGCTCCTGGATCGCGGCCGCAGCACGGGCGGTTTGTTCGGCGCGCCGCGCAATCTTTTGGCTGGAGGACTGATCCACCACCAAAAGGACGACGTCCGACAACGGCGCGCGCTCCTCCTGGCGGATCGAGGGGTTGGCAAGCGCAAAGACCAGCACACCGCCCGTCAGCGCGCGCAACCACCAGCCGCGAAGACCGCGCAGAGCGGCCAGAGCCACCCCGAACAGCGCGAGCGACGCCAAGACCGACAGCCAAAGCAGCGGTACCAGCGGGTCAAAGACGATATCCGAAACCATTCTACTGCCCCAGCCTTTCCAAGAGCGCCGGAACATGGACCTGGTCGGACTTGTAGTTGCCCGTCAGCACATACATCACCAGATTGACGCCGAAACGGAATGCGATCTCGCGCTGGCGCTCCCCGGCATACCCCCCCCGACCGACCGGATACATGAAATCACCCTGCCGCGTGATCGCCCAGGCCGAGGCCCAGTCGTTCCCTCCGATCACCACGGGTGAAACACCGTCATTGAGGTTTCGAAAAGGCATGCCCTCGGCCTGAACGGCGTCCGGGGGGGCGGCTTCGACCCAGACGTCGCTGCGCGCATGACGGCCCGGAAAATCCTTGAGCAGATAAAAGGTGCGGGTCAGAACATGATCCGCCGGAACAGGCTCCAACGCGGGAATGTTCAGTGGGGCCGCCAACTGCCGCAGGCGCCGCCCGTTTGGTGTCCCGCTGCCAAACCCGCCCAGATTGGCATCCCGTGTATCAAAAAGAATCATCCCCCCGGTTCGCAAATACGCGTTGAGATGCGCGTAGGCCACTTCGGACGGCATCGTCTGGGTTTCCGATATGGGCCAGTAGATCATCGGGAAAAAGGCCAGTTCGTCGGTTTCCAGATCGACCGCAATCGGATCGGCAGGCTCAACCGAGGTGCGCAGGCTCAGGATCTGGGACAATCCGAACAACCCCGCCTCGGACGTCGCATCAAGCCGCGCATCGCCGGTCTTGACATAGGCAAGCACCGTCCCGCCGGTTGCACTCAGCGCGGCGTTGTCCCCGGCGTCGGCCCCCGTGGGCACGGCCAGCACCACGGCCAGCAGGATCGGCAGAACGTTCTTCACCGGCCCGGTCAATCGACCGCTCAGCCAGAGGGTGGCCAGGATGTCGAGGATCAGCGCGCCCAGCCCCAGCGCCAGCAGGATTGCCTTGAGCGGCTGCTCGCTCACCCCTTGCATGTTCATGACGCGAATGCCTTCGGGCCAGTTCGCCGGGGCCAGTGCCCGATCCGCGGTGATCACGTTCGCGGCGATCTGGCGCTCGGCATTCGTGTAGGTTCCCGGCAGCAGATCCGGCCCCACCAGCCCGCTCGCCAACCTTTCACCGGGCACCGAAATCAGGTCATTGCCGTCGCTGACATCGCCAAACGCGTTCATGACACGGTCGGGCTGCCAAAGCTGGCCGGCCAGATCGACAGCGCCTGGTGCCGCGCGGCGTGTGGAAACGGCAAGACGTTCGAGCATGCTCACGAACACCCCAGAGAGCGGCAGCGTCGACCATTCCGCATTCGCGGTCACATGGAACAGAACGACGTGGCCCTCTCCAAGCGACTTTCGCGTGACCAGCGGCGTGCCGTCCTGAAGCGAGGCAATCGTGCGGTCGCTCAGATCGGGGTCCGGCTGCGCCAGAACCTGCGACGTGACCGAAACATCGTCCGGAATTGCAAGACCGAAAAAGGGGGAACCCTTGGCAAACGGCTTCAGATGTTTGGGCGACCCCCACGACATCGCACCGCCGACATTGCGCCCTCCGGCCCTCAGCCTGACGGGCAACAATTCATCGGCATCGATTTGCGCAAGGCCCGTCGCGGCCAGTCTTGGCCCGGCAAAACGTACGAGCAATCCCCCCTTTTCCACCCAGCCCTTCAGCGCCCCCGCCTCGACCGCCGTCATTTTCGCGACATCGGCCAGAATAACCACGTCCGGGTCTGCCAGCAGACTGTCACTAACGGGTGCTTCGATCAGTTCGGCACTTGGCGCCAGCGCTTTGCGCAGAAAGTGAAGCGCCGTCACCAGTTCCTGTCCCTCGCGCGGACGCTGCCCGGCAAAAAGCGCAACCTTCCGGCGTTTCAGTGCATCATCCGTCAGGGCAACCGCGCCGGCCGAGCGTCTGGCCGCGATGGCAAACCGGTTGATCCGGTTGCGCAGTTCCGAGGGCAGATCGAATTCAGCCGTCGCGCTCAGATCGGTTGCCTTGAATTCTACCGGCAACCGGGCCAGCCTTCGTTCTGCCCCCGTCGGATCGGGGCCATAAGCGTTGAGCGTAACCGCCAGCGGCAACCCTGCTCTTGCCCGCAGAACAACCGAGTCTATCAGCCCGTCGTGATACGCCGGCGGCCGCAGCGCCAAAACATCGCCTCCGCCCTGGACAACCGTCAGGGGGCCATGGCGCTGCAATTGACGCGCCAATTCGCCGCGACCGGGGCGCGCCAGCCCGTCGGAAACCCAGATCGTTTCGAATTGAGCGTCCGCAAACGCGCTCAGAGCGGTCTGAACCCGCGGGTAATCCGGCTCCCACGGGGCGGGTTCCACGGTGGCGACTTCTTTCAATAAGTCTCTGGCGGAACGAAACGGTAACCCGGACCCTTCGGGCAAACCGCGGGTCAAAAGCGTCAGGGCCGTGGGGCGACCGGACCGCGCGGCCTCGGTCAGGATCGTGCCAAGCTGGTCCTGACGGTTCGACCAGTCTGCCGCACTCGCCCATGACCCGTCGACAAGCACCAAAAGCGGGCCGGTTGCTGGACGGATGTCCTTTGGGTTCAGGATCGGCCCCGCAAACCCGACAATGACCGCGCCGATGGCAAAGGCGCGCAACAGCAACAGCCACCAGGGCGTCTTGTCCGGCGTCGTCTCGGGATCCTTGAGGCCAAGCAACAACGCCACAGCCGGAAACCGCCGCCGGATCGCGGCAGGCGGAATGGCACGCAGGAGCCACCACAACACCGGCAATGCAACCAGACCCAGCAACAGCCAGGGCGCCAGAAAGCCGATCGAAGGAACACCCGCCATCACTCAGCGATCCTGTTTCAGGTTTTGGTAAAGCCACATCAAGGCAGGCAATGCCGACTGGGAAGTCTGATGAAAAAGGCAACGCCATCCGGTCTGCGCAGCAAGGGACTGCAACGCTTCCCGGCGCGCACGCAATCGCCCCAGATAGGCATCCTTGAGGCCACGCGCACGCAGGCTTTCGAACCTGATGGCACCTGACATGCTTAGAAACTCCGTCCTCCCGTCAAAGGGGAACGTGTTTTCATCCGGGTCGAGAACCTGAACGAGCGCTCCGTTGACGCCGCGATCCGCCGCGCCAAGAACGGCATCGCGAACGGGCGCCCAATCCCCCAGAAAATCCGAGATGAAAACCGCCTGACTGCCTTTTGGGAGGATTCGCGCCGGGGGTGTGCCGTAATCCGCCGTGGAGTCGCGCGCGGATAACTGCGCATGTATTCTTTCGATCTGTGTTTGTCCGGCCCGCGGCGGGTCGGCGTCTTCGATCAGACCGGCCCTTTCCCCCGCGCGCAGAGCCAGAACCGCAACCGCCAGACCCAAAACGCTGGCACGTTCGCCCTTGGAAGGTCGATCGCTGGCACCGCTGAATGTCATGGAGAGCGCGCCATCAAGCCAGAACAACACCGACTGCGCCGCCTGCCATTCCAGTTGCCGCACATAATGCGTGTCCGTCCGCGCCGAACGCCGCCAGTCGATACCGCGCCAGTTGTCCCCCGGCAGGGCGTTGCGGAACTGCCAGAATTCCTCGCCCTGTCCTGTCTGCCTGCGCCCATGCGTGCCCATCACGACCGCCGCGGCCAGCCGTTGCGCCTGAACCAGCAACGGTGGCAGCAAGGCGGCGTTTTCCTGCGCCTGCCGCCTGATCTGCACCATGGGCTTTGAGGCGGGTACGTTCAAGCCGCAGCCTCGGTACCCAGAGTGTGGGCGGCCATTTCAGCGATAACGGCATGAAGGTCAACGCCTTGCGCGCGGGCAGCAAACCCAAGCGCCATGCGGTGGATCAGAACGGGGTGCGCCAGCGCCAGGACATCGTCAACGGACGGGGCCAGCCGACCCTGCAACAACGCACGCGCACGCACCGACAACATCAAGGCCTGCGCCGCGCGCGGCCCCGGACCCCAACTGACGAATTCGCGCACATTGGCAGGGGCGTCCGGTTCGTCCGGCCGACCCGTCCGGACGAGGTCAAGGATGGCGTCAACGACAGCCTCGCCCACGGGCATTCTTCGAACGATCCGCTGTGCTGCGACCAGTTCCCCGGATGTGAACACCTGGCTTGCCGTGGCCTCTGTTGCCCCTGTCGTCGTCAGCAGGATTTCCTTTTCCATTTCGCGCGTCGGATAACCGACATCGATTTGCAACAGGAACCGGTCAAGCTGCGCTTCGGGCAGGGGATAGGTGCCTTCCTGCTCGATCGGGTTTTGCGTGGCCAGAACGTGGAAGGGAACGGAAAGAGGGCGCTCCTCACCCGCAATGGTGACTTCGCGCTCCTGCATCGCCTGCAA
>CAYXNM010000082.1:0-11942 GCA_964466385.1 uncultured Rhodobacter sp.
ATGGCGTTTTCGTGATAGGGCGTCAGCGGTTCGCCCGCCGCATCGTGCGAATAATAGGCCCAGTCCGGGCATCGCGACAGGCCAACCGCGTCGCTTCCCAGAAAGTAACAGGCGGCCTTGAGATTGGCGGCATTTCGCGCCGCGTCGCCGGTCGCGTCGGATCTTCTCGCGGTGACGTCGCCATCTTGCAGCAGAACAAACGCCCCGAGCGAAGGGCGAAATGCAAAGGCGGCGGCTGATTTCCGGACATAATTGCCGTTCCGGGCGCCGTTTTGCACCTTGGGCCCAAAGTCGCCAAAAAGCGCCCGTGCAAACATGTCGGCGCGTTTGGGCACCCGCGCCACATTCGCGTCATCGATATAGGTCGTCGGCGTTTCGGCGCGTTTGAGGGTTTCAAACGCGTGCGGCCCGTCGCAAAACCGGCGCTTGGCATAAGGGTCCGCGTTCAGCGCGGTTTTTGCATGGCGGCCAAGGCCGTAGCGCCAGCCTGCCGGCAGTTTCTGATCCCTCAAAAGGGGGCGGTCGGGTGTCAGTTCCAGCGTTGTCGTGACAACGCCGATGCCGAACCTTTGACCGAGAAACGGGTTTTCCACCTTGCCGTCGCGCGTGACCGCCAGACCCGCTGCAATGGCCATTATCTGAAGATGCACATCACTCGCCGCCCCGGAATGCGCGCGCGCCGGAAACCCCAGAAGCCGCAGGTAATGCGCCAGCGTCACCGACGTTTCCGCCGCCCGCAGACACGCGCGTTGTTCCTGAGCATCCCTGAACCAGTCGCATCCCGGTTCCTCCGGGTTCGGATCACGTGGCATGTCGTAAAGAAAGACCAGGGCATATTCGTGATCGCGACACCCGACCGGCGCGACGGCCATGGAGTCACGCAGACCCGCCATGATGACATCGATGCCCGATGCAAACGTTTTGACGGCCTTGGTGCGCAGCGTCCGGGCCAGCCTGTCCACATCGGGATTAACCGATGGTGTGTCGAGCCACCCCTGAGTGGGGACCTTACAGACGCCGACCATCGCGGCATCGCAAAAATACCCGAATGCTTTCAGATGGTTGGACCGTTCGGTGGGGTCATCGGGAATGTGGGCGGTTTCCAGCTTGACCAGCCCCTCGCGGGTGGCGTCCAGCATCGCCTGATATTCCTGCATCGCGTTGACGATCGAGGTCGGATCCCGGGGCCGTCTGAACAGGATTTGCCGTGCGGCCCCCACACCGGAAAAGTCGGCCCTGTCACATCGCCCGAGCTTTTCCAGAGGATAAGGGCCCAGATGCGCGGGGCGGCTTTTGTAAGAAAAGAACCTGGTCATGCTAAACTCCTTTTTCCTACAGCTCAGGAACGTCGCGGGTTTCCCCGGCCATGAGTTTCCTGATGATCCCGTCAAGGGTATCGTGTTCGTACCACGACAGTTTTTTGGCGAAATACGTGGCGTTCTCGCGCGCAATGGCGATCGCGTGCGAAAGTGTCTCGGCTCCCTTGCCGGTGATCGAAACCGCGCGTGTCCGGCGGTCCTTTTCGCCGCCCTGGCGCGTGATCAGCGTCTGATTTTCCAGCGCGCGCAGGGCGCGCGATGTTGCGGTGCGGTCGATCCCGACGAATTCCGCGATTTCCGAGGGCGAGGAAAGCCCTTCCTGCCCCACAGCCAACAGCACGCACCATTTGACGCGGCTGAGTCCCAGGCTGGACAGGCGCTTCTCAAAGCGCCGTTCGCTGATGCGCGCAAGCAGGGTCAACTGGTAGCCGCGCGATTTGTGAAGGTCGTATCTCTCGGACATGGTTGACACAGTCAATCAATTAATTGTCGATGTCAACAAATCCCGCGCGACCGCCCCTGATCCACATACATCTTGCATTGGCGGGGCGGTTGTGGAACGTGACGAAAAACCGGGCAGGGGGGCGGGTATGGACCACATCAGAGGACTGTTGTTTGACAAGGACGGAACGCTCTTTGATTTCAAGTCGACATGGAACGTCTGGGCCGAACGGTTTTTTCTGGAACTCGCCGAGGGCGACCGCGCGGCAGCCGCAAGTCTGGCCGAACCGCTGGGATTTGATTTCAGGACGTCCGCCTTTCGCAAAGACAGCGTCATCATCGCCGGCACGCCCGATGAAGTCACCGCCGCGCTGATCGCCGCCGCACCGGGGTGGGATGAAGCGGAACTGGTTGCGCATATCAATACGGTCTCGATGAGTGTCCCGCAGGCGGAACCGGTCCCGCTTGTGCCGCTGCTGAGCGGCCTGCGACACAGGGGATATCGTCTTGGCGTTGCCACCAACGACGCCGAAGAACCCGCGCGCGCGCATTTGGAGTCCGTCGGCATCACCGGGTTTTTCGATTTCGTGGCCGGATTTGACAGCGGCTATGGCGCAAAACCGGAGCCGGGCATGCAGTTGGGGTTTTGCAACGCCGTCGGACTGGCGCCGGAACAGGTTCTGATGGTCGGCGATTCAACCCATGACCTTGTCAGCGGACGCGCCGCCGGTATGCCGACGATCGCGGTTTTGACCGGCATGGCCGACGCCTCGGAGCTTGCGCCTTATGCCGACCACATTCTGAAAGACATCGGCGAAATCCCGGCCTTGCTCGGATAACAAGACACACCCGACGAAAGGCGCCGGGTGCTCTGTGCTTTGTTGCCTTTCGTTCAGGCGGCACCGGTCGTCAGCAATATATAGGCGATATAGGCGATGGACAGCACACCCAGCCCAAAGGCCGGGACGCGCACAAACGGAATGCCCGTATAGTATAGCGCGCCAAACAATACGCGCCCGATGATGAACAAATGTGCCGCCAGTTCGGCACCGGAGTTTTCAAGCCCCGAGATCGCCGCCGCTGCCAGAACCGGAACCGCATAAGCCGCTGATTCCACTTGGTTTTGGTAAGTCCGCTTGATCCTGATCGCCAGCGGCGAGTAATCCGTATCAGGATCGCGATTGGACGAGAAGCCGTATCCGAATCCCTTGGTCAGGTAGGTGAAATTGATCTCGATAAACAGCAGGATTATCGTCAGAATTCCAAACAGTACCAGTGCATGCGTAAAGACCATGTTGTTTTCCCTTTCGGTGTCGCGGGCTTTCCGGTGCCCGGTTTTCAGTGCTTGCCTGTGCTCCAGACATCTTCGTCAAGAAACTTCGCGGCGTGTTCCGCGATTTCTTCCCCCGCGTCTTCCTGCAAGAAGTGCCCCGCGTCGCGGATCGTACGAAACCTTCCATTGGGGACCATCGCCGCGATTTTTTCGCCATCGTGGATATGAAATGCGATGTCCTTATCCGAAAACATCACCAGAACGGGAACGTTCCAACTCTTGAGCGTTTCGCCGATGGAACTGACGTAGTCATGGTTGGGATGTCCCGGACCCGGCGGGACCAGTTTGGGGAACACGGCAACGCCGGCGCGATCACGCGCGCTTGGGTGCGGTGCGCGGTACATACGCTTGACTTCCGGCGGCAGTTTTCGGTGAAAGCCCGCACTGAAGGCCATTTTTCGCATGAGGTCGAGGCGCCGGATCACAAAGCTTGAAAACGCGCCATGCGTGAACAACAGCCGGAAGGGCAGCGGCAGACTCATCGGCCCGACAAGCGTGTTGAGAATAATCAAAGATTTCACACGTGCTTTGTTTTCCATCCCAAAGCCCAGACCAATCGGCCCGCCCCAGTCCTGCCCGATGATTGTCACATCCTCAAGATCGAGCCGCGCCACAAGACCGCTCATGAGGTCGATGTGGCGGCGCAGGGTATAGGCGCTTTCCGCCTCGGGCTTGTCCGACAGGCCGAACCCCATCAAATCCGGCGCGATGCAGCGATAGCCGGCTTTGACCAGCACCGGGATCATTTTGCGGTAGAGATAGCTCCAGGTCGGCTCGCCATGAAACATCAGGACGACAGGGCCTTTGCCCTCGTCCACATACTGGATGCGTACGCCGTCAATGGCTTCGTAGTTTTCCTTGAAGGGAGATTTGAAATCGGCCACCATTTTCATCCTTCCACAAAATATAACACTTGAGAGTTGTGATGTAACGTTAGTTACAGTATCTGTAAACCCGGAAGATGAAAAATTTTCGGAATTGTTTGACCGCGGTGCGGGCGTCATAAAGGCCGAAGAGGCGCCAAACCGGTCAGGAAGTTGCGTTACTGGAACATGGATCGGGTTTTACGGGATGCGAAAGGGATGAGCGAAAACGAAAAAGAACGGGGCGCTGTTGAAATCGACCCGAACTGGTCCGCGCGCACGCGGTTGCTGGCGGCGGGCAGCGCTGTTTTCCTGCAAGACGGCTACAAGGGCGCTTCGGTGCGCCGGATCTGTCGGCTTGCAGGCACGACGTCGAACATGATCCACCACTATTTCGGCTCCAAACAGGGTCTCTACGACGAGATCCTTTCGGGCCTTTCGGAAGGCGTTCTTGTGGTTCCGCTCAGAATTATCGACGACGCACCCCGCTCGGTCGAAGATTTCGCGCTGCGCCTTGAGCTGTTCATCAAGGAGACGCTGGAAGCGCTGATTGCCCATAGAAACGCGTTCGAACTGGTGGTGCGCGAGAGGATCGTTTTCGATATTTTCCGCAACTACGGCGAAAAACTCGTCTGGTTTCTTGAAACCGCCAAGACCGACGGCTTTGTGAGGGCCGAGTTGGATTCCCAGATGCTGACCGGTCTGGTGCTGGATCGGCTGGGCAATCAGATCATTTACGGGCCGTGGCTGAAGAAGATTGGCGGGCACGACATTCAACACGATGCCGCCTATAAAAAGCGATGGCTGCGGGCCAATCTTGACCTCATCCTTCATGGGGTCGCGATGCAACCCAAGTGATCTGAACCCGGATCCGAAGCAAAAAGACGCTTCATTTGCTGTTTCCGACATGCCGCGTCGTTTTCTTTCAAGTGCTTCTGGTCGCCTTGGCCTCTGCTGAAAAATGTTCCACTGGCGGAGGTTGCTCTTTTGGCGAAACGGACAAGAAGTGGCGGCAGGGCCGGCAATGCCCGGCGTGATTCCCCGCAGGCAATCGACCAGATGCCCTGGCGCATTCCGGTCAACACGGACCGGCCCACCGAACCTTTGGATGAGGAGGGCGTTCAGGCGATCCATGACGGTGCGATGCAGATACTGGAAAACATCGGTATCGAGTTTCTGCATCCCGAAGCGGTCGACATTCTTGGCAGGGCCGGATGCACGGTCAACGAACGCAACGTGCGCATGGGGCGGGATTTCGTGATGGAAATGCTCAGCCACGCACCGGCCCAATTCACGATAACACCGCGCAACCCCGATCGCGCAATTCCCGTGGGTGGCGATCACCTGCTTTTTGGGAACGTATCGTCCCCGCCGAACTATATGGATCTGGAGACAGGCAAGATACCGGGCAGTTTCGAAGGGTTCTCCAACCTCATGAAACTGACGCAGTATTTCAACTGCATTCACTTTGCAGGGGGATATCCGGTCGAGCCGATCGACATTCACGCGTCTGTCAGGCATCTGGATTGCGTTTCGGAAAAGCTCTTGCTGACGGACAAGGTCGTCCATGCCTACAGCCTCGGGCGCGAGCGGGTCGAAGACGTGATGGAGATGACGCGCATCGCGGGCGGTCTGACGCACGAGGAATTTGACGCCTCCCCCCATATGTACACCAACATCAACTCGGTCAGCCCGCTGGTTCACGACTATCCGATGATCGAAGGGGCGATGATCCATGCAAGGCGCAACCAGCCTGTGGTGGTCACGCCCTTTACCCTTGCGGGCGCCATGGCCCCCGTCACCATGTCAGGTGCCGTCACGCTGTCGATTGCCGAAGGTCTGGCCGCCATCGTTCTTTTGCAAGTCATCAATCCCGGCGCACCGGTGGTCATCGGCACGTTCACATCAAACGTGGACATGAAATCGGGCGCGCCCGCGTTCGGCACGCCGGAATATATGCGCGCAACCCAGATGACCGGGCAAATGGCGCGGTTTTACGGCCTGCCCATGCGCGCGTCAGGCGTTTGCACCGCCAATGTTCCGGACGGGCAGGCGATGTGGGAAACCTCGAATTCGCTGTGGTCCGCGGTTCAGAGCCGCTCCAACTTTGTCTATCATTCCGCGGGATGGCTGGAGGGCGGCCTGATTGCGTGCCCGGAAAAATTCGTGATGGACTGCGAGATCCTGCAAATGATCGAGCGCTACATGGAGCCGGAAATCGTGGCCACGGCACCGGATGCGCTGGCGATCGACACCATTCGCGAGGTGGGCCCCCAAGGGCATTTCTTTGGTGTGGAGCATACGCAGCAAAGGTACGAGACGGCGTTTTACGCCCCGTTCGCAAGTGACTGGCGCAACCACGAAGCCTGGGAACTGGACGGGGCAACGTGGACGGCAGATCGGGCCCATAAAATCTATAAGGACATCCTGAACGAATTCACGCCGCCGCCGTTGGACGACGCGATCAAGGATGAACTGGCAGATTTCGTTGCCCGCCGAAAAGCCGAAGGTGGTGCGCCGACGGATTTCTGAAACGGCCGACCAACTGGGTTTGCCTCGTTGCCGCGAATCTGACCTTAATGTGAACCGTCACGCGTACGAAAAAACTGATGTTTCGTGTCATCAATCGCGAATTCAAACGGATGCGTCATGCTTGGACCAGAATCCCGCACGGTGCTGTCGCACAATAAAGGCGCGCCGAAACGCTGGCAAAAATATCGGTGGATCAATGGGTTGCGGTCCCGTTTCATCCATGTGTCGCGGCAATGAGTCGGCTTGGGTTTCGATGTGGCCCTTGTCTCCCTCAAGAAAGAGCGCCAAAATCGAAAACATGAAACGCGGGCGCGTGTGTTTGGCGTTGACGCGCAGCGATACGCGATTGCGGCAAAACTGACGGGTGGCAGAATGAACCAATTCTCTTTACGGAATCGCGTGACGCTGGCGATCATCGGCGCGATTGCCGGGGTGTTCTTCTGGGCGCTCATCGAACATGTGCCGGACCTCGTAGAGAACCAACGTCTGATCATGTTGATTTCGGCCTTTGCGGGCAATCTGTTCGCGGCGCTTATGCTGCTGATTGGTCCCATCCCGTTCAGGCGCGCCGTGCCCTATTCATTTGGCATTGCCGTTCTCAGCGCGGGTTTTCTTTTTTGGGCCAGTTTCCGGTTTGATCCCGTGGACGGTTTTTTTGACTCGGCTTTCCCGTTCGCTGCTTATTTGGTGCTCAGCTGGATATCGCTGCCCTTCATCCTGGCACAGGAAACCGCGCCGCTTGGGTGGCGTGATTACGAGGGGCTGTTTGATCACGCTTGGTCAAATTTTGTCCGCACCGTCACGGCGTGGATGTTCGCGTCACTTTTCTGGCTGGTCATCGTTATTAGCAATCTACTGCTGGAACTCGTCAATTTTACCTATCTTGGCGACTTGCTTGAGAACACATGGTTTTCGATGCCTTTGACGGGGGCAATTGTCGGGCTGGCGCTGGCGGTTTTGAATGAATTGAGCGGGGTGGTCACAACCCTTCGCAGTCTCGCGTTGCAGCTTTTGCGGTTGTTATTGCCGCTCGTCGCCTTCGTCATCGCGCTTTTCATCGTGCTCGTCCCTTTTGCCGGATTTGAAAAAGTGTTTGGGTTCTTTTCCGCCGCTGGCACGATGCTGGCGATGGCCATGGGGGCTGTGACGCTGATCACGTCGGCAGTGGACGCCAAGAATGACGACGCCGTGACCTATCGGCTGATGGTGATTGCCGCGCGTGTTTTGTGTCTGCTGCTGCCGATTATCACCGGGATTGCGGTTTTTGCGATCTGGATGCGGGTCGCGCAATACGGTTGGACGCCGCCGCGTCTGGCTGCGTTCATACTGGCGCTGACCATGCTTTTCTATGCGCTGGGTTATGCTGGATCGGCGCTTTGGCGGGCAACATGGTTTGGCAACATCAGAGTGATCAACACATTCATGTCCCTCGGCATCCTTGCAGTGTCAGCATTATGGCTGTCGCCAGTGCTGAACGCCGAGCGGATTTCCGCAAACGGGCAGGTGACCCGTTTCCTTGCCGGGACGTCCAAGGCCGAAGATGTTGATCTGAAACGGCTCGACAAAAAATGGGGCCTGGCCGGGCAGGCGGCGTTGGATCGGCTGCGCAAGATCAGCACTGAGCCCACGCACCAGGCACTGGCTGCGAAAATATCTGAATACGACGTTAGCAGAGGTGCAAGCGCATCAACCACAAAGGATACAAAGCCGGAGGCATCCCAAGTGCGGGCCACCCTGAAAAAGGTTTTGCCCGTCAGACCCCTTGACGCGACGCCGCCGAAAGGGATGCTTGATGATCTTCCTGAGTTTTCGGCCCGCGATCTTGCCCAATCCTGCGCCGAAAAACTGCCCGACGGGCGCCCCGGATGCGTCCTTGTTCTGGGGGCGTTTCACGTTGGCGATCCATCGATTTCCGGCATCCTTTTTTCAAGGGACAAGTTTGGCGACAGGACAAGCATTGGCACCTTGTTCAAACGCCGAAATGCCGAGCATTTTTCGTATAATCTGTCTGTTCGGACGTTGGGCGGAGACCTTGTGAAAAAAAATCCAGACGATCTTATCTCGTTGATACTGGACGGAAAATTCGCGTTCAATCCGGTGAAGATGCGGGCGCTTGAGGTCGATGGTATTCAGGTTCTGCCCACGCCGTAAAATGTTCGTTGATTTTGGTGATTTCTTAACGCGCACCCAATAACCCTGAACCCGCCTTGGCGCGGTAGAGGAGGGTTTCAGAGTGCATGGATTGATCAATTGCGCAATCCAGCGTTTCATCCGCGACACGTATGGCAAGCAGGCCTGGGCCGATATTTGCCGCGATGCGGATCTGGGGTTTGACGCATTTGAGTCGATGCTGATCTACAAGATTGAACAGACCGAGGTCGTTCTGGAAGCGGCCTGCCGTCGCCTGGGGTTGGAACGCGCGGTTCTGCTGGAGGAAATGGGAAAACATCTGGTGTCCAATCCCGACAGTGCCCATCTCAAGCGCCTGCTGCGGTTTGGGGGGGAAACATTTCGGGAATTTCTGCACTCCCTTGACGATCTGCGCGATCTTGCGCGCCTCGCCTTGCCCGATCTTGATTTTCCCCATCTTGAAATCAAGGAGCACGCGCCAACCGCCTTTGGTCTTTCATACGAATGGGAAAAAAGAGGTTTCGGCGCCGCCATCGTTGGCATTATCGACGTCATGGCGATCGATTATGGCGTGCTCGTCTCGCTGGAACACAATTGCCGCCATCTCGAGGACGGCGATTTCGGAACGATCCTGATCAATGTGCTGGACGGGGTGCACGCCCGGTCTCATGAGTTCGCCCTGGCGGTGGAGTACTGATGCAACCCTCGGGATCAGATTTGAAGGGCGACGAAGTCCTCCTTTGTTCCCGGGGGCTGGATTTCTTGCTGCCCATGCACATCTGGGTCGGTCCGACCGGACATATTCTGCGCGCCGGCCCCACATTCAGGAAACTATGCCCGGGCAACGGGATCGTCGGCGCGCGGTTTGCCGAAACGCTGGAGGTGCGGCGGCCACGTGGCGTTCAACTGGTCACCGACCTGCTGGACCACCATGACCGGATCGTCCACGTTGCATTTCGCGCCGCGCCGCGACGGGCGCTGAAAGGTGTGGTTGTCAGGTTGCCGGACAATCAGGGCGCCTTGCTCAATTTCTCGCTCGGGATCTCGGTGGCGGAGCTTGTCAGTCATTACGGCCTGAAGAGCAAGGATTTCGCACCTTCGGATTCCACGGTTGAAATGCTTTACCTGATCGAAGCGCAATCCGCCATTCTGGAGGAATCCAAGAAACTCAACGCGCGTCTTCAGGTTGCCAGGGTTGCGGCCGAGGAACAGGCCTTTACCGACACGTTGACCGGTCTGAAAAATCGCCGCGCGCTGGATCATGTGCTGTCGCGGCTGACGGTCGGTCGGAAGAAAAGCAAATTCGGCCTGATGCATATCGATCTGGATTATTTCAAGTCGGTCAACGATGCGTATGGCCACGCTGCCGGTGATTTTGTCCTGCAATTCGCCGCCCGGGTGTTTGTCGAGGAAACCCGCGCCGAGGATATCGTCGCGCGCTCCGGCGGGGACGAGTTTGTGATTGTCCTGATCAACTGTCCGGACCGGCGAAAACTGAACGTCATTGCCCGCAGGATCATCGGTCGGCTGGAAAAACCCATCTATTACAACGGTGTGACATGCCGGGTCAGCGCCAGTATCGGGACCACGATTTCGGAAAGCTATCTGCGGCCGAACCTCGATCAGATGTGCGATGACGCGGACAAGGCGCTTTATCAGTCCAAGAAATGCGGCCGGGCACAGCACACGATCTTCAAGCCGGGGCAGGGCGCGCGCGTGGTGTAGATGTAGCGGTCAACGGCATGGAAAGCCGGGCCATCGCACGACCATTGCCAGTCAACCGAATGCAAAATGCGCGGGATTGAACGCCCTCCCGCCTGCAAGGCTTCCGACGGCGCGTCCATGAGATGCGGGCAACGGGGCCATCGGGGCGGTCAAACCCTGGCGGGCAATATAAATGGGTTGACCTTGGCCCTCTCTTCTTGGCATGCACGCGGGCCACAAGAAGACGTCTGCGATATGAAACCCTTTCTGATCCTGCAATTGCGCCCTGAAGACGAGGCTTCGGACAATGAGTTCGCGGCGTTTCTTGCGAAGGGCCGTCTTGACCGGCGCGAAGTCCACCGCGTTCGTCTGGACCAGACGGGCCTTCCGGAAAACCTTGCGCTCGATCGCTATTCGGGTGTGATCGTCGGGGGAGGGCCGGGCTGCATCAGCGATGACGAAGATCGCAAATCGCCCTCGGAAAAAACGATCGAAAGGGCGGTCCTGGCCTTGATGCCCGAAATCACGGCGCGGGATTTTCCGTTTCTGGGCTGCTGTTATGGTATCGGGATTCTTGCCCACCATCTGGGCGCCGTGGTCAGCAAGGAACGCTATTCCGAAACCGTGGGGGCGGTGGATTGCCAACTGGTGGGAGGGGCGCGGAATGATCCGTTGCTTGCGGGTGTTCCAACCGATTTTCGTGCCTTCGTCGGGCATAAGGAGGCGGTTCAGAACCTGCCCGCGGGATGTGTTCATCTGGTCGCCTCCCGGACCTGCCCGTTCCAGATGATCCGGTTTGGCAGGAATGTTTATGCGACGCAGTTCCACCCCGAGGCCGACAGCGCCGGGTTTGAGCTTCGCATCGACATCTACCGCCATCGCGGGTACTTTCCCGCAGCGGACGCGGACCGGCTGGTTGCCATGTGTCAAGGCGAAGACATCAGGTTTCCGGAAAACGTCCTTGCCAATTTCGTCAGATCCTACCGCGGTTGAACGCGCAACCTGCGCAGCAACAATCGTCCCGATGCATTCGCGATCCCCGCGCCGATCGCAAACAGGTTGCGACCTTCACCGTGTTCAATTCGATTTCAGGCAAATCACGGTTGCATTTTACCAAAGAGTCAAGGCACAGTGTGCCCAGCGGGTGTGTCGTGGTTCAGGGAAGAGTGTAACCACGCCGTTCGCCAAGAAAAAACAATATGAGAAACACGGAGGACTCATAAACAATGGAACGTCGTAAGTTTTTGAAAGGTGCTGCCCTGGCAGGCGCCGGTTCAGTCGTGCTGGCCGCCCCGGCGGTTGCGCAAGGAACCAAGGAAATGAACATCGTATCCACATGGCCGCGGGATTTCCCGGGTCTGGGTACGTCTGCACAACGTCTTGCTGCCAACATCGAGAAGCTCTCGCAAGGGGCGATCAAGGTGAACTATTTCGCCGCGGGCGAGCGCGTCAAAGCGTTTGACTCGTTTGACGAAGTCGCATCGGGCAACAGCCAGGCCTACATCGCGGCTGAATACTACTGGGTCGGCAAAGACCCGGCATTTGCCTATTTCACCGCCGTGCCCTTTGGCATGACCTATGACGAGTGGAACGCCTGGATCTTCTTTGGCGGCGGGCAAG
>CAYXNM010000083.1:0-7346 GCA_964466385.1 uncultured Rhodobacter sp.
GGATTCCGCAACGGCCATGCCTTCGTCTTCGGCCTTGTGGGCCAGCATGGGGCCGGTGATCACGTCACCAATGGCCCAGATCCCGTCGACACTGGTGCGCCATCCTTTGGTTTCGATTTGTCCACGATCGGTCATGGCAACCCCTGCCTCGGCCAATCCCAACCGTTCAGTATAGGGGCGGCGGCCGGTTGCGACCAAAACGACCTCGGCATCAAGCATCGCTTCGCTGTCGTTCTTGCGCAGCTTGTATGTCACCTTGGCCTTGGTTTTGAGACGCTCGACCGATTGAACCGCGGCCCCCATGATGAACTTGAGGCCCTGTTTCTTAAGACTGCGCTGGAAGGTCTTGCAAATCTCGCCGTCCATTCCGGGCGTGATCTGGTCGAGAAACTCGACCACCGTCACAGCCGTCCCCAGGCGCGCATAGACCGAGCCCATCTCAAGCCCGATCACGCCGGCGCCAATGACGACCATTGATTTGGGAACCTTGGGCAGGGCCAGCGCGCCGGTCGAGGTCACGACCGTTTCCTCGTCAACTTCGACGCCCGGCAGGCTGGAAGGTTCCGAGCCGGTCGCGATCACGATGTTGGCGGCGGTGTGGACCTCGTCACCGACTGTCACCTGACCCTTGCCGGTGATTTTTGCCCAACCCCTGATGTAGTCGACCTTGTTCTTCTTGAACAGAAACTCGATCCCCACGGTGTTTTGTTTCACCACGTCGTCCTTGTAGGCGATCATGGCGGGAAAATCGACCGAGGGGGGTTTGCCCATCAGCCCCATTTTGGCAAAATTATGCGTCGCCTCGTGGTAGGAGTGGCTGGCGTGGAGCAGCGCTTTTGACGGAATGCACCCCACGTTGAGGCACGTGCCCCCAAGCGTTCCCCGACCCTCGATACAGGCGGTCTTCAGGCCCAGTTGGGCGCAGCGGATGGCGCAGACGTAACCGCCCGGGCCTCCGCCGATGATGATGACGTCATAGTTTGACATTGTGCAGTTCCTTTGACTGGCGGTATAGCCCCGCTGACCACAGTTATTCCGAAGCAAATGACCACGAATGGCCGAACGGGTCCACAAGACGCCCGTAATAAGCGCCCCACGGCATTTTAGCGGCGGGCATCGAAATTGTTGCGCCGTTTTCGGCTGCGGCCGCGAACGCCCGATCAATTTCCGATTGGCTTGGCAGATTGACATGCACGGTGGCTGTCGTCGCCCCTTTGGTGTTGGGGGCGGTGACATAAGTTTCATACTCGGGGAATTCGTCGGAAAGCATGACTTGCCCGCCGAATATCGCCAATGTTGCATGCAACACGCGCTTGGTATCGTCCGCCATCTGAAGCATCTCCTGCGTCGCGCCCCATGTTTTTCGGTACCAGGCGATCGCCGCCAGACCGTCTTTCACGGTCAGGTAGATCTGGATGGGTGTTTGGTTCAAGACAACAGCTCCGCGCGAAGGGCCTGATCAGATGAATGCGAGGACGTAAAGGTAAAGAGCCGCCACAAAAGCGATACTCCAAACGCCGGTTCGCAACCAGGGGATACCCGCTGCGTACAGGATCACATAGATAACGCGCGCCGCCAAAAAGACCTGCGTCACCAGCAAGGTCGTGGCGGTGGTCGACTCGGTCAAGATCAACAGCAAAACTGCGGGGGCAAAATAGGCCATGGCAATAACGTTGTTGGTATTTGCGCGGATCAGGCGGCCGTTGATGCCCTCCATTTTCCGTCCGTCGTCACGCGTTGAAGCAAGATAAGGCAACCCGACACTCGGGATGGCGAACAATGCTTGCACAGCAATGGTCACCGCGATCAAAAGGCCATAAAGCGCAAGGACTTCCAGTTCAGTTGACATCGTTTACTCCTTTTCTTTGGTTCTGGTTTTTACAAATCCATCAACAATCTGCGCGGATCTTCCAGCGCCTCTTTCACCCGTACAAGGAACGTCACCGCCCCTTTGCCGTCAACGATCCGGTGGTCGTAACTCAGCGCCAGATACATCATCGGGCGGATCACCACCTGACCGTCGATCGCCATGGGGCGGTCTTGTATCTTGTGCATGCCCAGAATGCCCGATTGCGGAGGGTTCAGGATCGGCGAGGACATGAGCGAGCCATAAACCCCGCCATTGGAGATCGTGAACGTGCCGCCCTGCATTTCCTCCATGGAAAGCTTGCCGTCGCGCGCCTTGACGCCAAGTGCGGCAATCGTTTTCTCGATCGCGGCAAAGCCCATCGTATCCGCGTCGCGCACGACCGGAACGACAAGACCGTTGGGCGTTCCGACCGCAACGCCCATATGGACGAATTTCTTGTAAACGACGTCGGTTCCGTCAATCTCGGCGTTGACCTCGGGCACTTCCATAAGCGCATGGTTGCAGGCTTTGACGAAGAACGACATGAAGCCCAGTTTGACACCATGTTTTTTCAGGAACAGGTCCTTGTATTCATTGCGCAACGTCATGATCGCCGTCATGTCCACCTCGTTATAGGTGGTCAGCATCGCCGCTGTGTTCTGGCTGTCTTTCAGGCGCTTGGCGATGGTTTGACGCAGGCGGGTCATCCGCACCCGCTCGACCCGGTCAGCGTCACTGGCAGCAACCGGATCGCCGACAGGCGTCGCAGCGGGCGCAGGTGCCGACGGCGTGCCGGGTGACGGTGCGGCGGCTGTTACGTTTTGAACGTCTTCCTTCATGATGCGGCCATCGCGGCCCGTACCGGTAACCTGATCCGCAGACAGGCCCTTCTCCGCCATCATTTTCTTGGCCGAGGGCGCATCTTCAACGTCGGCGTGTTCTTGCGCGCCCATGGCGGGCGCTGGTGCGGCTTTGTCGGCTACAGCACTGGATGCACCCGTGCCTTCGGGCGAGATAACCGCCAGTTTCGCCGTATTGCTGACGGTTTCACCGGCCTTGGCCAGAACCTCGGACAAGATACCGGCGGCAGGGGCGGGAACTTCGACCGAGACCTTGTCAGTTTCCAGTTCGCACAGCATTTCGTCAGCGGCGACCGTATCGCCCACCTCTTTGAACCAGCTTGAAACTGTCGCTTCGGTCACACTTTCCCCAAGCGAGGGCACCATGACATCGACGCCGCCCGCCGTGACCGCCGGTGCCGCCGGGGCAGGGGCTGTGGTCAGAGGGGCCGCGGGAGCGGGGACCGGGTCAGCTTTGGCGTCGGGAGTTTCGGGGGTCGCCGGTGCAGTAACGGCACCTTCGCTGATGGTTGCAAGCAGTGCGTCAACACCAACGGTTACACCTTCGGCGGCGACGATCTCGGCCAGCGTTCCCGCGACGGGGGCAGGCACTTCGACCGTTACCTTGTCGGTTTCCAGTTCGCACAGCATTTCGTCGGCAGCAACCGCATCGCCGGGTTTCTTGAACCATGTGGCAATCGTGGCTTCGGTGACGCTTTCACCCAATGTTGGAACGCGGACTTCGTGAGACATCTGACTACTCCAATTCAATGCCAAGCGCGTCGGCGAGAAGCGCTTCTTGTTGCTGTTTGTGCTGAGAGGCAAGCCCTGTCGCCGGGGACGCGGCTGCCGACCTGCCTGCGTAGGTCGGCCTTTTGGTCGCTGCCCCGATCCGGCCGAGGATCCATTCGATATTGGGTTCAACGAATGTCCAGCCGCCCTGGTTCTTGGGCTCTTCCTGGCACCAGATGATCTCGGCCTGTTTGAAACGGCTCAGCTCTTTGGACATCGACATGGCCGGGAAAGGGTAAAACTGTTCAAGCCGCATCAGGTAAACGTCGTCCAGCCCTTCGGCGTCGCGCTTTGCCAGCAGGTCAAAGTAAACCTTGCCGGAACAGATCACCACGCGCCGGATATTATCGTCGTCCCTCAGGACCGTGTCGGAATGGCCTTTCTGCGCGTCATCCCACAAAACGCGGTGAAAAGAACTGCCGATGGCCAGATCCTCCAGCGAACTGATCGCGTGTTTGTGGCGCAAGAGGGATTTCGGCGTCATCATGATCAGCGGTTTGCGGAATGTCCGGTGCATCTGGCGGCGCAGGATGTGGAAATAGTTGGCCGGCGTCGTGCAGTTGGCGACGATCCAGTTATCTTCGGCCGAGCTTTGCAAATATCGTTCCAGCCGTGCCGAAGAATGCTCGGGCCCCTGACCTTCGAAGCCGTGGGGCAACAGCATGACCAGACCCGACATGCGCAACCATTTGCGTTCACCCGATGAAATGAACTGATCGATCATGATCTGCGCGCCGTTGGCGAAATCGCCGAATTGCGCTTCCCACAGGGTCAGACCGTTCGGTTCGGCCAGCGAGTACCCGTATTCAAAACCAAGTACAGCGTATTCCGACAGCATGGAATCGATCACGAAATACTTGGCCTGACCTTCGCGGATATGGTTGAGCGGGTGATATTTCCGCTCGGACACCTGATCGACAATGGCCGAATGGCGCTGACTGAACGTGCCCCGCGCGCTGTCCTGCCCGGCCAGCCGGATGGGATAGCCTTCCAGCAGGAGCGAGCCGAAGGCCAGCGCTTCGGCGGTCGCCCAGTCGATACCTTCCCCCGTTTCCATCATCTGATGCTTGGTTTGCAGCAGCCGAACGACGGTCTTGTGTGGCGCAATATCGTCGGGAAGCGTTGTCAGAGCCTTGCCGACCTCAAGCAATGTTTCGCTGGCGACCGAGGTTTGCCCGCGCTGATAGTCCCCCATCTGCCGGTCCAGATGCGACCAGCGCCCGTCCAGCCAGTCGGCCTTGTTGGGGCGGTATTCCTTGCCCGCTTCGAATTCATCCGCAAGATGCGCCTGAAACGAGGCTTTCATGTCCTCGATCTCGCCCTCCGGGATCAGACCGTCAGCGACAAGTCGTTCGGTGTAAAGCTGCAATGTCGTCTTGTGGCGCTTGATGTTCGTGTACATCAGAGGGTTGGTGAACATGGGTTCGTCCCCCTCGTTATGCCCAAACCGGCGGTAGCAGAAAATGTCCAGAACCACGTCCTTGTGGAAAAGCTGGCGGAACTCGGTCGCGACGCGCGCGGCGTGAACGACAGCTTCGGGGTCGTCCCCATTGACGTGGAAAATGGGCGCTTCGACCATCATGGCGATGTCGGTGGGATAGGGCGACGAGCGGCTGAAATGCGGGGCCGTGGTAAAGCCGATCTGGTTGTTGACGACGATATGGATCGTGCCGCCGGTGCGGTGCCCAACAAGGCCGGACAACCCAAAGCATTCCGAAATGATCCCTTGCCCGGCAAACGCGGCGTCCCCGTGCAGAAGGACTGGCAGAACCTGTGTTCGCTCCTCGTCGTTCATCTGGAACTGCTTGGCGCGCACCTTGCCCAGAACGACCGGGTTGACCGCCTCCAAATGGCTGGGGTTGGCCGTCAGGCTGAGGTGGACCTTGTTGCCATCGAATTCACGATCCGAGGACGCGCCAAGGTGGTATTTCACATCGCCCGAGCCTTCCACGTCGTCGGGTTTGAAGCTGCCGCCCTGAAATTCGTTGAAAATGGCGCGATAAGGTTTGCCCATGACGTTGGCCAAAACCGACAGACGCCCGCGATGAGGCATGCCGATGACGATTTCGCTGACCCCCATGGCGCCGCCGCGTTTGATGATCTGTTCCATGGCAGGCACCAGCGCCTCGCCGCCGTCCAGCCCGAACCGTTTGGTGCCCATATATTTGACATGCAGGAATTTTTCGATGCCCTCAGCCTCGACCAGCTTGTTCAGGATCGCTTTTCGTCCCTCGCGGGTGAAAGCGATTTCCTTGCCGATGCCTTCGATCCGTTCTTTCAGCCAACCGGACTGCTTTGGATCCGAGATGTGCATGTACTGCATCGCAAACGTGCCGCAATAGGTGCGCTGCACGATTGCCAGGATTTCACGCATCGTGGCCAGTTCCAGCCCCAGAACGTTATCAAGGAAAATGGGCCGGTCCATGTCGGATTCAGTGAAACCGTAGGTGCCGGGGTCAAGTCCGGGGCGACGTTTCTCGTCGCGCATTTTCAAAGGGTCAAGGTTGGCCGCCAGGTGGCCGCGAATACGATATGCCCGGATCATCATCAGCGCGCGGATGCTGTCCAGAACCGCCCGTTGAACGCTTTCGTCCGACAGTTCCACCCCTTTTTCCGCCGCCTTGGCGGTGATCTTTTCCGCTGCTTTTTCGGGGTCTTGCGCCCATTGCCCGTCAAGTGCGGCGGTCAGGTCGTCCTTGGGCTGGAGCGGCCAGTCGGTTCTGCTCCAACTCGGACCAGCGGCCTCGGCGCGCGCGTCGGTGGCGCTGTCGCCAAGGGATTTGAAATAGGCCCGCCAGCTTTCGTCAACCGCCGTCGGGTTTTCGGCGTAACGTGCATGAAGCTGTTCCACGTATTCCGCGTTCTGGCCTTCCAGAAAGGAATTGGCGCGGAACTGGTCGTTTGAGGATTGTTCGGTCATGCTTTCAAAAGTCCTTCGGACCCCTCCCTGAAACTTCTACCGTTCGGCGTAATCCGGCCGGCCGCTACCCGATCGCTTTGAGCACCGCTTCGCCCAGCCCCGCCGGGCTGTCGGCGACCACGATACCCGCGGCGCGCATGGCTTCGATCTTGTCCTCCGCACCGCCTTTGCCACCGGCAACGATCGCGCCCGCGTGGCCCATGCGCCGCCCCGCAGGCGCCGTGCGCCCCGCGATGAACCCCGCGATGGGTTTGGAGCGCCCTTTCCTGGCTTCATCCCGGATGAACTGCGCGGCTTCCTCTTCGGCGCTGCCGCCGATTTCACCGATCATGATGATCGATTGTGTTTCATCATCCGCAAGAAACATTTCGAGCACGTCGATATGTTCGGTGCCCTTGATCGGATCGCCTCCGATTCCGACGGCCGAGGATTGCCCGTGCCCGATATCGGTTGTTTGCTTGACCGCCTCATAGGTCAGCGTACCGGACCGTGAAACGACCCCGACCGAACCGCGTTTGTGGATCGAACCGGGCATGATGCCGATCTTGCAGGCCTCTGGCGTGATGACGCCCGGACAATTCGGCCCGATCAGGCGCGAGGCAGATCCATCCAGCGCGCGCTTGACCCGCATCATGTCCAGAACCGGAATGCCCTCGGTGATGCAGACGATCAGTTCCATCTCGGCGTCGATCGCCTCGAGAATGGAATCTGCCGCAAAAGGCGGCGGCACGTAAATGACGCTGGCATTCGCGCCGGTGACGTGGCGCGCCTCGTGCACGGAATTGAAAACCGGCAGGTCCAGATGCGTCTGCCCGCCCTTGCCGGGTGTGACACCACCGACCATCTGCGTGCCATAGGCGATTGCCTGCTCGGAGTGAAACGTGCCTTGCGAGCCGGTAAAGCCCTGGCAGATCACCTTGGTGGTTTCGTCGATTAGTACGGCCAT
>CAYXNM010000083.1:7446-11936 GCA_964466385.1 uncultured Rhodobacter sp.
CCCTTGACCGCTTTCACGATCTTTTCGGCCCCGTCGCGCAGGTCGTCAGCAGCGATGACATCGACATCGGAATTGTTCAGAATGGCCTTGCCTTCAGCGACCCTGGTGCCCTCCAGCCGCACAACAAGCGGCAGGCTCAGACCGACCTCTTTCACCGCCGCAACCACGCCTTCTGCGATCACGTCACACCGCATGATGCCGCCGAAAATGTTGACCAGGATACCTTTGACCTGGGGATCGGACGTGATGATCTTGAAAGCTTCCGTCACCTTCTCCTTGGTGGCACCCCCGCCCACATCCAGAAAATTCGCAGGTTCGGCCCCGTAAAGCTTGATGATGTCCATTGTCGCCATGGCCAGACCGGCGCCATTGACCATGCAGCCGATTTCGCCATCCAGCGCGATGTAGTTCAGATCGAATTTGCTGGCCGCCAGTTCCTTGGCGTCCTCCTCGGTTTCATCCCGCAGGCCCATGATGTCGGGGTGGCGATAAAGGGCGTTGCCGTCAAAACCCATCTTGGCGTCAAGACATTTGAGGTCACCGCTATCGGTCACGATCAGTGGGTTGATCTCCAGCATCTCCATGTCCTTTTCAACGAACATGTTGTATAGCGTCGTGATCAGAGCAACGCATTGTTTCACCTGTCTGCCGCTCAACCCCAACGCAAAAGCAACCCGTCTTCCGTGAAAAGCCGACAGGCCCGATGCCGGATCGATCGAGAAGCTGAGGATTTTTTCAGGTGTATTGGCGGCAACTTCCTCGATGTCCATGCCGCCTTCGGTCGAACAGACAAACGCGATGCGCGACGTCTGGCGATCCACCAGCAGGGCAAGATAAAGTTCGGTCTGGATGCCCGAGCCGTCCTCGATATAGACCCGGTTGACCTGTTTTCCGGCCGGACCCGTCTGGTGCGTGATCAGCGTGCGCCCCAGCATCTTTTCAGCTTCCTCGGCCGCTTCAGAGACTGATTTCGTCAGCCGCACGCCACCTTTTTCACCTGCTTCGTGTTCCTTGAAATGGCCCTTGCCGCGACCGCCTGCATGGATTTGCGCCTTGACCACCCAGATCGGGCCATCCATTTCGCCTGCCATCGTCTTGGCCTCGTCAGCCTTGAGAACAACACGGCCGTCCGAAACCGGCGCCCCAAAGTCGCGCAACAGGCGTTTGGCCTGATATTCATGGATATTCATTGAGAGATGCCCGTTCTTTCCTGAAACTGTTTTGCTGCGTCAGATGTGACACAAAATAAGGGGAAAGAAAGGTGAATATTTCGTTTGCGGGAGAAAATCCCAACTTTGTGATCACACATTAGAATTGCGTGATCACAAATAGAATTCCAAGCCCGTTCGCAACGTGGGCGGGCTTGGAATCACAGTGTCAGCCCAGCGAACTGTCGATCCCCTTACAGGCTTCGACCAGTCCTTTGACCGCGTCGACCGACTTGTTGAACATGGCCTGTTCGTCCTTGTTCATCCTGATCTCGATCACCCGCTCGATCCCGCCGGCACCGATCACCGTGGGCACACCGACGTACGTGTTTTTCAGCCCGTAAGCGCCGTCCACATTCGCCGCACAGGGCAGGACGCGTTTTTGGTCTTTCAGATACGCCTCGGCCATTTCAATCGCCGACGCCGCAGGCGCATAAAACGCCGAACCGGTTTTCAGAAGGCCAACGATCTCGGCCCCGCCATCGCGCGTGCGCTGAACGATGGCGTCAAGTTTTTCCTGGCTGGTCCAGCCCATTTCAACGAGATCGGGCAATGTGATGCCCCCGACCGTCGAATACCGTGTCAAGGGAACCATCGTGTCGCCGTGCCCCCCCAGCACAAACGCCGAAACATCGCGCATGGAAACGCCAAAGGCTTCGGACAGGAAATGCCGGAAGCGCGCGCTGTCAAGAACGCCCGCCATGCCGCAAACCTTGTGCGCGGGCAGGCCGGAAAACTGCTGCAAGGCCCAGACCATCGCATCGAGCGGGTTGGTGATACAGATCACGAAAGCATCAGGTGCGTGGGCCGCGATGCCTTCCCCGACCGATTTCATGACCTTGAGGTTGATGCCCAGCAAGTCATCGCGGCTCATCCCCGGTTTGCGGGGAACCCCGGCGGTCACGATGCAAACGTCAGCGCCGGCGATATCCGCGTAGTCGGTTGTGCCCGAAAGCGCGGCATCGAACCGTGAAACCGAGCCGCTTTCGGCGATATCCAACGCCTTGCCTTGCGGAATACCGTCGGCAATATCGAAAACGACGACGTCTCCCAATTCCTTGGTTGCTGCCAGATGTGCCAAAGTTCCGCCGATTTGACCGGCACCGATCAGGGCGATCTTTGCTCTTGCCATCTCAATCTCTCCTTGAGGTTGGAAAATCCAGCGTCTGACTATCGCTTCGCGATGAGGCCTGCAAGGTCAAAGGGGTCCAAACGGCCACCCCGGCACGCGGGTTCAGGTGCAAAAAATCGCGAGGTCACCGGTCGGGATGACCCCGCTATCCAAGCCCCTGCCCCTGATGGAACAGCTCAGGCGTCGTTGCCCGGCGCGACCACGTGTTCGGCCAACTGTTCCCAGCTTTCACCCGATGCCACAAGACAGGACATTCCGTTCGGCAAGGTTACGAGGATGGTCCAGGTGCCCGTGGATTGCGAGGCAAACACCTCCACAATCGCGTTGTTGCGCCCCAGTCCCATCGATTGCCGCGTTTCCCCGAATTTGGATTGCAGACGTTCGACGATCATCGCGCGCTCGGCGCAATTGGCGCCTTGAGCGTGCGCGTTCTGGGTTGCCCAGACAAAACCGCCCAATCCCAGCGAGAGGGCAAACAAGTAGTTCTTCATCATAGTCACACCTATTCATTCAGGCATGCAGCGCCAGTTCGGCCTGATCGGATTTTCCGAAGCCCCGCGCCAACCTGCGGGTTTCATTTGCCGGGTGCGTTCTGCTTGTCGTAACTCCGGCGGCCAACCGGGCGAATTTTTCGCAAAGCTCCCGGTGACATGGCCCGACTGTGCGCGGCCAAGCCGAACAAGCGGTAAACGCACCGTTCGCCCCAGGGCGAAATCCCGAACGGTTTTTAGGAAATGTTTCCGTATTCTGATGCACACGATCAATCTTGCATCCCGCACCGGCACTGGCCTAAAACCCCGCAACGCAAGAAATGGGATATCCAATGGATCAGGATTTCAAACCTTACCGCTCGCTTCTGTATATCCCCGGGTCGCGCGAACGCGCGCTGGAAAAGGCCGCGACGCTGCCAACCGACGGGATCATCTTTGATCTCGAGGACGCGGTTGGAATTGACGACAAGGCCAACGCCCGCCAACTGGTGGCATGGACGCTGATGAATCGCGATTACGGCAAACGCGGCCTCATGGTCCGTATCAACGGGCTTGAAACGCAATGGGTGATGGACGATCTGGCCGAGATCTGCAATGCCGCGCCGGAGGCGATCCTGTTGCCAAAAGTGCACGACAGTGGCGACATCCTCTGGCTGGCGGGATACCTGGACAAGCATCCCAAGTGCGGAAAAACGGCGATCTGGGCGATGATGGAAAGCCCGCTGAGCATCCTGAACGCGCGCGACATTGCCGGGGCGTCGCCGCGGATGAAAGGCCTTGTGGTCGGGACAAACGATCTGCTCAAGGATCTGTCCGCGCGGGATACACCTGACCGCGCCCCCCTGATGACCAGCCTTGGGCTGTGTATCCTTGCTTCGCGCGCGTATGGGCTGATCTGTGTCGATGGCGTCTACAACAAGTATCAGGACACCCAGACCCTGCGCGTCCTGTGCACACAGGGTAAAGACATGGGGTTTGACGGCAAGACGCTGATTCATCCCGCGCAGATCGCGCCGACGAACGAGGTTTTTGCACCTTCAGAGGCCGAAGTAGACCTTGCCCGCCGACAGATGGCCGCCTATGACGCCGCGGTTGCGGAGGGGCGCGGGCTGGCGGTGCTTGACGGGGCGATTGTCGAAAACCTGCATATCGTTGCCGCCAGACGTCTGTTGGCCAGCGCGGATGCCGTCAGGGAAATGGCTTCCTGAAGTCGGACCACGCAAACACCGGCGTTTGAACTGGCTGCTTTTTGGTCACTCCTCTTTTTTTTCAGGCCGGACCAGACCGGGCGCCGCTCTTTCGCAATCCTCAAACCATTTGACCATGGGGCGTGTCAGGTCGCTGCGGTCCGCCCACCCCGCACCGTGGCGGCACAAGCGCACCATCAGGTCGGGGTCAACGCCGATCTTGTCGTGCTTGAGGGCCGCCGCTGCGTCCACCCAACCCACCTTCAGGAACCGCCGGTGGATGACGGCAAGTCGCTGGACGATGTGAAATGTGATGAAATGGCTGAGGTAATCCAGATCGGCCGATTTGCTTTCCTTTGGCAGGTTGCGCTCCAGGATGTCAACGACCGCTTCTGCATCCAGAGGCCAGAATTCGTCGCCCGCGAGCCACGCGAAATCCTCGGTTCCCTGCCGTTTTCCACAATGCTCCCAA
>CAYXNM010000084.1:0-11746 GCA_964466385.1 uncultured Rhodobacter sp.
GTTCGATTCCAGGGTCGCCCACCATCCCCAAAAAGTGCCGTTGTTTTCATTGGGTTTTCTTAACCCGCATTCGCCAATTTTCTCGCCGCCTGGCCTACCCGATCAGGGATGAATATTGGATCGGGCGGCAACATTATCTGCTGAGCCGGGTGGCACAGGTCGACCGCCGCGTTTTCAAGGGCTTACGGGCCCGGTTCCTGCATGAAGCACGTCAATATCGCTGAAATATCCGGTGTCGCCGGTCAGGGGGCGGCGCCGTCCGACAGGAAGATCTGGACATCCGCGACGTTGGTCCCCGTGGGGCCGGTCATCAACAGATCGGCGCTGGATTTCAACGCGTGATAGCTGTCGTTGTCGGCCAGTTTCGCGTCAAGATCGACGCCTGCGCGCTGTAACCTTGAAAGCGTTTCATTATCCACAAGGCCGCCCGCTGCGTCCGTGGGACCATCGCGGCCATCGGTGCCTCCGCTCAGGAACACCCAGTCGCCTTTCAGGGCACCCAGCCGCCGGGCCACGTGGAGGGCCAGTTCCTGATTGCGCCCCCCCACGCCGTTCCCCCGAAGCGTCACGGTCGTTTCGCCGCCCCAGATCAAAAGGCGGGGTGCTGCGGGGTCGTTCAGAATAACCGCCGCGATGGTATCGGCCGCGTCCCGGACGTCGCCCGACAATCTGTCCGTCACGATCCGGGCTGAAATGCCCGTCGCCGCGGCGGCCACGGCACGCAGGCTCTGGTTGTTTGAGCAGACCAAACTGTTGATCAGGCCCGCCGGCAATTCGGCCGGCGGCGTCGCCGCGTCAAGCAGGCCGCGTACCGGCTGGGGCAGGAGCGGCCAGATCTCGCGGCTCTTGAGCAGACGTACCGCATCCTCCGGCGTCCCAAGCGGCGGCGAGGTTGGTCCGGACGCAATCGCGCTCAAATCGTCGCCGATGACGTCCGAGATGATCAGGGACCGTACCGGGGCCGGGGCCGCCAGACGGGCCAGACCGCCGCCCTTGAGCGTGGACAATTGCTGGCGGACCAGATTTATTTCAGTGATATCAAAGCTATGCGACAGAAGAATGGCATTGGTCGCAATCTTGTCGCCAAGCGAAATTCCGGCCCTTGGTGCGGGCAACAACGCCGACCCCCCGCCCGAAATCAGGCAAAGGACACGATCATCCGCGCCGGCGCCGGTCATAAAGTCGGTGACCGCACGCGCGGCTTTGTGGCCGTTTTCATCGGGTTCCGGATGGCCGGCAGCGAAAACGGTGCAGCCGTCGATTTCCGTCGCGTTCTCGTAATTGGTCACGGCCAGGGCGCGAACGTTCGCCCCGGCGACAACATGCTTCAGCGTTTCGGACATCATGGCCCCGGCGGCCTTGCCAAGCGCCACCACAAGGAGGCGCCCCGAACCAGGCCGGGGCAGGGGCCTTGTCGTCAGTTCACGGCGGACAGCGCGCGCAGGATCGGCCGCCGCGATGGCCGCCTTGAAAAGGGAAATGACCCGCGCGCGCCGTTCGTTTCGTGTCATTGACCGGCAATCTGCCGGGCTTTTTGAACCAGAACCTCGGCCTGCCGGATCGAGGCGTAATCGATCAGGCGTCCGTCAAGCGACACGGCCCCTTTCCCGGCTGCTTCCGCCGCGGCCATCGCTTCAAGGATCCGGTTGGCCTTGGTGATTTCGGCTTCGGACGGGCTCATCACTTCGTTGGCGAGGGCGATCTGGCTGGGGTGAATGGCCCATTTGCCCTCGCACCCCAAAACTGCGGCGCGAAAAGCTGCGGCGCGGTAGCCGTCAGGGTCGGAAAAATCGCCAAACGGGCCATCGACCGGACGCAGACCGTTTGCGCGCGCCGCGACCACCATGTTGGCGATGGCCGAATGCCACATGTCGCCCCAGTGAACCGCGCGCGTGCCGTCTTTGGCCGGGTCGGTCAGCACGGCATAGTTTTCGTTGACGCCGCCGATGACGGTGGTGCGCGCGCGCATACTGGCGGCGTAATCCGCAACCCCGAAATGCAGGCTTTCGTTGCGTCGCGAGGCGGCGGCGATTTCGTTGACATTCTGCATGCCAAGGGCGGTCTCGATGATGTGCTCAAAACCGATGCGGTTTTTCAGCCCTTTCGCGTCCTCGATCTGGGTCACGATCATGTCCACCGCGTAGACGTCCGCTGCCGTGCCGACCTTTGGGATCATGATGAGGTCGAGGCGCTCGCCGGCTTGCTCGACCACATCGACAACGTCGCGATACATATAATGCGTGTCCAGCCCGTTGATTCGAACAGAGATGGATTTAGACCCCCAGTCGACCTCGTTGAGGCCCCTGATGATGTTCTTTCGGGCCTGAACCTTCTCGTCCGGGGCGACCGCGTCCTCGAGGTCGAGAAAGATCACATCGGCGTCTGATTGTGCTGCTTTTTCAAACATTTGCGGTTGGCTGCCGGGGACGGCAAGTTCGCTGCGATTGAGCCTGCCGGGGGCTTGTTCGATGACGTGGAAACTCATGGGTTGGTGCTCCTTCAGGGAATCAGCGTTTTACGTGGCGGCCACAGAAATATTGTAAATCGCCATCTGTCAAGAAATAATAATGCGCCGACACATGACAACGCGAAACAAAATTACCCCATTTTGGAGCCCGCCGGAATGCGCGATGAATAGAAAAACGCGATGGCCTGCGCGCGGTTCCGGACCGACAGTTTCTCGTAAATGTTGGACAGGTGGAATTTGACCGTGTTGGTGGAGATTTCGTACTCCTTTGCCAGTTCACGATTCGACAGTCCCTTGCTCAGGGATTCCAGCATCAGGCGCTCCTTGCGCGACAAGCTGTTGACCGGGTCCTGCTGGAGCTTGCGCACGTCGATGAACGGAAAGACCATCTTGCCGTTGGCAACTTCGACGCAGGTATTCAATAGCCCCTCGGTCTCGCCCGATCGCGACGCGAAACCGGCAGCCCCCGCGGTCATCGCCAGGCGCGGCAGATCGCTGATATCGTCGCCATAGACCACCAGACGCGGAGCGGTCGCCTGCTCGCGCAGAACTTCGATCAGCTTTGCGCCGCCAAGAACCGGCAGGTTCCAGTCGATGACGCCGATCCTGACCGGCACGCGCATGGCCGCCCCCAGAAACCCTTCGGCCGTGGCCGAGGTGGCGACCAGCGAAAACCGCGGATCACGGTCAAAAAGTTCGGACATGGCCGACAGAACCAGAGGGTTGCCATCGGCAAGCATGATATCGATGGGTTCGTCATGTAAGCTCATTTGAATCTCCCTACCCGTTTGTGGGGTGGTTCAGGCGCTGAAGTGGATAAACCGTAACAAAGTATAGCAAAAAAACTACCCTAAAAGTTACCCGAAAGCAGGAGTTTCGGCGGTTGTTTGTTTTGACCGGTCTGTTTTCACTGGCCCCAGACAACACGGGCGACAGCCTCGGCGAATCGGATCATCAAGGGCAACAGACATGGTTAACGACATTTTTCCCCAACTCGTCATTCCGGACACGCTGGCGGCAGGCCCCGGACCGGGGAACACCGATCCCCGTGTGCTGGAACGGTTCGCGGCGGCGGGTGTCGCCGATCACATGCAGGGCGACGTTCTGCGCGGGATGATCGAATGCAAGCACATGCTGCGGTCTGTTTGGGGGACGGACAACGTTCACACCTTCGGTGTCGCGGGCACCGGTTGGAGCGGGCTTGACGTCATGTTTTCGGCCGTTCGCCCCGGTGACAAGGTGGTGGCGTTTGCCAATGGCACGTTTTCGGGCATTGACGGGCTGACGCTGAGGATCAAGGCGTCAACCCCTGACGAACTGGCCGCGGACAGCCTTGATCCGCAACCTGCAAGCGTGGTCATCGTTGACATTCCCCACGGAACATCGGTGACCGGCGCAATGGTCCAGGCGGCCCTTGCGGAACACAAGCCGAAATGGGCGTTCATGGCACATTGGGAAACCGGTTCGGGGCGGATCAACGACCTGCAAGGTTTTTCGGACGCCTGCGAACGCCACGGGGCGATGGGGCTGGTGGACGCGGTCTCGTCGCTTGGCGTCGAGGATTTCCGCATTGATGATTTTCCCGGCGTCGTTGGCTGGGCCTCCTGCCCGCAAAAGGGCATTTGCTGCCTGCCGCTCACCTATGCGCCGGTCAGTTTCACGGATCGCTATATGGAAACGCTGAAAGCGGGCGGGGCGGCGACGTTCGTTCATCACCCGATTTTCGAGGCCCGTCACTGGGGCATCCTCAACGGCGCCGATGTAGAAAAGGGTGCGTATCACCGCACCCATTCCGGTTATGCGGTCGCGGCGTTTCACGAAGCGCTGCGCCTGACGCTGGAGCAATCCGTCCAACGGCGTGCCGCGGAGTACGCGTATCACGAGGCCGCACTTCGCCGCGCGGTCGAGCGCATGGGCTGCACGGTCACGTCCAACATGACCAGCCTTGTCGTCTGCAATCTGCCCGACACGCTGGCCGGACGCGAGATGGAACTGGTTCAGAACTGTCGCGCCGCCGGTTTCGGCATCTGGCCGACGCTGAGTGAACCCGTGCAGATCCGGATCGGCATTCTCAACCAGCTGAGCGCCGCCGCCATCACGGAAATCGTCAATCGCTTTGCCCGGGCCATGCGCAATCTGGGCGCCAATGTGGATCAGGCGGCAATCGATGACGTACTGAACATGCACTACAGCGATGCCAAGGCAGCCGAGTAAGGGGAAGAACCATGGATATTCACGAATATCAGGCCAAGGAAATCCTGTCGAATTTCGGGGTGGAGGTTCCGCCGGGCGCGCTCGCCTACAGCCCCGAGCAGGCCGCGTACCGCGCGCGCGAACTGGGGGGCGACAAGTGGATCGTCAAGGCCCAGGTGCATGCAGGCGGCCGCGGCAAGGCCGGGGGGGTCAAGCTCTGTGACAACGAACACGAGATTCAGGAAGCCTGCGAAAACATGTTCGGGCGAAAACTGGTCACCCACCAGACCGGGCCGGAAGGCAAGGGGATCTATCGGGTCTACGTCGAAGCAGCGGTTGAGATTGCCAGGGAGATCTATCTGGGGTTTGTTCTGGACCGGTCCAGCCAGCGGGTGATGATCGTGGCTTCTTCGGAAGGCGGGATGGAGATCGAGGAAATCTCGGCCGACCGGCCCGACAGTATCGTGCGTTCAACCGTGGAGCCGGCCGTGGGGTTGCGGGATTTCCAGGCCCGCGAAATCGCGTTTGCGCTGGGGTTGGAGCCTGCGCTGGTGCAGCCCATGGTGCGCACGCTCAAGGGCTGTTACCGGGCGTTCCGCGATCTTGACGCCACAATGGTCGAGGTGAACCCTCTTGTGATCACCAGGGCCAAGCGGGTTCTGGCGCTCGACGCCAAGATGACCTTTGACGACAACGCCCTGTTTCGCCACGCGCAGATTTCCGAACTGCGCGACAAGAGCCAGGAAGACGCCCGTGAAAGCCGCGCGGCGGATCGTGGCCTTTCCTATGTGGGCCTTGAGGGCAATATCGGATGTATCGTCAATGGCGCGGGTCTTGCCATGGCGACCATGGACACGATCAAACTGGCTGGCGGCGAGCCCGCCAATTTTCTGGATATCGGCGGCGGGGCAACGCCGGAACGGGTGGCCAAGGCCTTTCGTCTGGTGATGTCCGACGGCAACGTTCAGGCGGTTCTTGTCAACATATTCGCCGGAATAAACCGCTGTGACTGGGTCGCTGAAGGCGTGGTTCAGGCGCTTAAGGAGGTGCAAATCGACGTGCCGGTCATCGTGCGCCTTGCGGGAACGAACGTCGAGGAGGGCCAGAAAATCCTTGCGAAATCGGGTCTTCCGGTGATCCGTGCCGGGACGCTGATGGAAGCCGCGGAACGCGCGGTCGGCGCATGGAAAAACGATCTTAACCAAGGTGCCAATGTGAGGGCGGTCAAATGAGTATTTTTCTGAACGACGAAACCAGGGTCATCGTGCAGGGGATCACGGGCCGCATGGCGCGGTTTCATACAAAAGACATGCTGAACTACGGAACCAACGTCGTTGGCGGCGTGGTTCCGGGCAAGGGGGGCGAAAAGGTCGAAGGCGTGCCGGTCTTTGACACCGTCAAGGAAGCGGTCGCGGCCACGGGCGCGGATGCATCTCTGGTCTTCGTTCCGCCGCCCTTCGCTGCGGACTCGATCATGGAGGCAGCGGACGGCGGGATTCGCTATTGTGTCTGCATAACCGACGGCATTCCGGCGCAGGACATGATCCGCGTCAAACGCTATATGTACCGCTATCCCAGGGACCGGCGCATGGTTCTGACAGGGCCGAACTGCGCGGGCACGATCAGCCCGGGCAAGGCGCTTCTCGGGATCATGCCGGGGCATATCTATCTGGAGGGCAATGTCGGGATCGTGGGGCGCTCCGGGACACTCGGTTACGAGGCGGCGGCACAGATGAAAGACCTTGGAATCGGCGTTTCAACCTCGGTCGGCATTGGGGGCGACCCCATCAACGGGTCTTCGTTCAGGGATGTTCTTGCGCAGTTTGAAAAAGACCCGCAAACCGATCTGATTTGCATGGTGGGAGAGATTGGCGGCCCTCAGGAAGCCGAAGCGGCCGCCTATATCCGCGATCACATCAGCAAACCGGTCGTTGCCTATGTTGCCGGTCTGACAGCACCCAAAGGGCGCACCATGGGGCATGCGGGGGCGATCATCTCGGCCTTTGGAGAAAGTGCTTCGGAAAAGGTCGAAATCCTGTCCGCCGCCGGTGTGACGGTTGCCGAAAACCCTGCTGTGATCGGGAAAACGGTGGCCCGGGTTCTGGGAAAGGCCGCCTGATGTCAAAACAAAAGAAAGTCCTTGTCACGCGGCGCTGGCCGGCCGCGGCGGAAGCGGAACTGGCGGCGTCTTTTGACGTGACGTTCAACACCGGCGACCAACCCATGTCTGCCGATGCGCTCCGGGCTGCGCTGATGGAATATGACGCGGTCATGCCAACGGTCACGGACAAGATCGACGCGGCGGTTCTGGATGTGGTGAATCCGCGTGCAAGGATACTGGCCAATTACGGCGTCGGGTTCAGTCATATCGATATCGAGAAAGCGCGCGAGGTGGGCATTACCGTCACAAACACGCCGGACGTCCTGTCGGACTGCACCGCGGACATCGCCATGACGCTGCTTCTGTGCGCCGCACGGCGCGCCGGCGAGGGCGAGCGTGAATTGCGCGCGGGCGACTGGACGGGCTGGCGGCCGACCCACATGGTTGGCACAAAGGTCAAGGGGAAAACCCTGGGCATCGTCGGGTTTGGCCGGATCGGTCAGGAAATGGCCCGACGTGCACATCTGGGGTTTGGCATGAAGATCATCGCCCAAGACCCGTTTCCGAAATCGCAGGAGGTTCTTGACCAATTCGCCGCGACCCAGGTTGCAGGGATCGATGAATTGCTTCCTGCGTGCGACTTCGTTTCGCTGCATTGTCCGGGCGGGGCTGAGAATTACCATCTCATCAATGCCGAGCGACTGGCCATGATGAAACCGGGCGCGATTCTCGTGAATACGGCGCGCGGTGAAGTGGTCGAGGCACAGGCCCTCGCCGATGCCATCCAAGCGGGGACAATCCGGGGCGCGGGTCTTGACGTCTTTGAGGGGGAACCGGCCGTTCACCCGGCCCTGCTTGCATGCAGGAACCTCGTCATGCTTCCGCACCTGGGCAGCGCGACGCAGGAAACCCGCGACGCCATGGGGTTTCGTGCGATTGAAAACCTCCGGGATTTCTTTGGGGGGCGTGACCCTTGTGATCGGGTCCGTTGATGCCGGTCCGGGCGAAAGAGGAACCGCGTGCGGATCCTGCCGCGCGTGACAACGGTTATGCGCCAAACCTGCGGGCCGAGCTTAGGGGTTTGTGGCTGCATATCCTGAAGAAACGTGCGCCCCACGTGGCGGAATGGGTGGCCGGATCACCGCATGCGCCCTTGCCCCCGGGGGCGGACTCGACACCGTTTCTGCAAGCCCTGTCGATCTGGTTCCAATTGATGCGGATCGTCGAGGAAAACGCCGCGATCAGGGCAAGCCGGCTCCTCGAAAGCACACGTGGACCTTCGGCGGTCGCAGGCAGTTTTGCGCAGGCCCTGACGGTCGCTGAGATCGACGAAGACACGTTTGCCGCGTTGTCGGAAAAACTGTCCGTCGGCCCGACCCTGACCGCGCACCCGACAGAGGCCAAGCGGGTGACGGTTCTGGAAATCCACCGCCGGATCTATCGCGATCTCGTGCGTCTGGAAACGGACCGCTGGACCCCGCGCGAACGCGCCTGGATCCTTGGCGACATCAAGGCCGAGATCGATCTACTCTGGATGACCGGCGAATTGCGACTGGAACGCCCGCGCCCGGTGGACGAAATCGACTGGGGGTTGCAGTTCTTCCGCGACAGCATCTATGACGCGGTGCCCATGGTGTTTGCGCAGTACCGCGATGCACTGGAAAGCGCCTTTGGCAGAGACCTGAAACACACACCGTGCCTCAGGTTCCACAGCTGGATCGGGGGCGACCGGGACGGGAACCCCAATGTCACGAACGAAATGACCAAACTGGCGCTCCAACGGGGCCGCGTGGCCATTCTCGAGGTTTATCGCGAAAAACTGGCGCTGGCCGCTGCCCGGTTGAGCGTCAGCGATCTGATCCTGCCTTTGCCGGAACCGGCGCGAAAGGCGCTGCTGGCGATTGTGGCGTCCGCCCCGGCCAGTCCCCGCAACCAAAACGAATTGCTCCGCCGCGCGGTTGCGGCCATTTCAGCCCGTCTTGAAAACGACAGTTATCGCCACGTCAACGATTTCATTTCCGATCTGGATCAGGTCGATCAGGCGCTCTGCGCGATCGGCGCCGAGCTTTTGGCGCGTCGTCATGTCCGACCGATCCGCTGGCGTGCCTCGGTTTTCGGATTCCGAACCTATACGCTTGACATCCGCCAGAATTCCACCGTGACAACGGCGGTCCTGTCCGAGATATGGTCCCTTACGGGCGATCCGGTCCCGCAATATGGAACGCCCGGATGGTCGCGCCGCCTGCGTGCCGAGCTTGCCGCGCCGGTCCCTGGCACAAGACCGGACAGAACCAGACTCAGCATATCATCAGCGGAACTTCTGGACCTTCTCCAGTTGATGAACGCCACGCGAACCGGTGCCGATCCCCGAAGCATCGGCCCTTTCATCCTGTCCATGACCCGGTCCGCGGACGATATTCTGGGCGTCTACCTGTTGGCGCGCTACGCGGGGTTCGCGGAAGAGACACTGGATATCGCGATTGTCCCGCTCTTTGAAACCATCGGGGATTTACGCGCAGCGCCCGCGATCCTGAAGGACCTTATCGCCGTTGCGGCTGTGCGCCGCTCGCTCAACGGGCAGGGGCGGGTGGTCGAGATCATGCTGGGCTATTCCGACAGCAACAAGGACGGCGGATTCGTGTGCTCGACCTGGGAGCTTTATCGCGCCCAGAGGCGTATCGTGCGCGTGCTCGAGGACCTGGGCTACAGCGCCGCCTTTTTCCATGGCCGCGGCGGCTCGGTCAGCCGGGGCGGCGCGCCGACCGGACGCGCGATTGCAGCCCAGCCCGCCGGAACCGTGAATTGCCGCCTCAGAACGACCGAACAGGGCGAGGTCGTTTCGGCCAGATATGCCAACCGTGGCACCGCGGCGGCCAATCTGGAACTGCTTGCGGCCAGCGCGCTTGACCATTCGATCAACACCGCCGGGCAGCGCGTCGTGCCGGAGTTCGAAGATGCCATCGAGGCGCTTTCGGCGCTTTCGCAGACGGCCTATGTCTCGCTCCTGGATGCCGAGGGATTCCTTGACTATTTTCAGGCGGCGAGTCCGGTTGAAGAGCTGGCGCGGCTCAAGATCGGTTCGCGCCCGGCGCGGCGATTCGGAGCGGCGACCCTTTCGGATTTGCGCGCGATCCCGTGGGTTTTTGCGTGGTCCCAGAATCGGCATCTGATCACGGGGTGGTATGGTTTCGGAGCGGCCATTGAAAACCTGCGCAGATTTCGCGGCGCGCAGGGCGAGGATGTCCTGCGGCGCATGTTTGAAAACTCGTCCCTGTTCAGACTAATCGTGGACGAGGTCGAAAAATCGCTTTATCAGGCCGACATGAAAATTGCCGCCGACTATGCAACGCTTGTTGAAAACAGCCAGATACGCGACCGCCTTTTTGGGGCGATCAGCGCGGAGCACGGGCGTGCGTGCACGGCCGTCCGGTTCCTGACCGATGGCGCTGAAATCGGGGCGCGGTTTCCGAATTTTTGCCAGCGTTTCGAACGCGTGCGCCCGGACCTTGACCGTATCAATGCCCTTCAGGTCAAACTCTTGGGCGAGAGCCGCGCGAGTGGCGGCGTGTCCGTCCCGCTGTTACAATCCATGAATGCAATCTCAGCCGGTCTTGGGTGGACCGGGTGACACGATACCGAAAAGGAAACCCGACAATGTCGAATGACACGAAGTTTTTCACCGAATCGCTCGCCTCGCGCGATCCGGAAATCGCCGCGGCGATTACCGCTGAACTTGGGCGACAGCGCGATGAGATCGAACTGATTGCCTCTGAAAACATCGTTTCCGCCGCCGTGATGGAGGCGCAGGGGTCGGTCATGACCAACAAATACGCCGAAGGCTATCCCGGTCGGCGGTATTACGGCGGGTGCCAGTTTGTTGACGTTTCCGAGCAGCTGGCGATCGATCGGGCCTGTCAATTGTTTGGCTGCGGGTTCGCGAATGTTCAGCCCAACTCAGGCTCGCAGGCCAATCAGGGCGTGATGCAGGCGCTGGCCAAACCGGGCGACACCATTCTTGGCATGAACCTGGCATCCGGCGGCCACCTGACCCACGGCGCCGCCCCCAATCAGTCGGGCAAATGGTTCAACGCCGTGCAATATGGGGTGCGCCAGCAAGATAGCATGATCGATTACGATCAGGTTGCGACCCTTGCGCGCGAACACAAGCCGCGGATCATCATCGCCGGGGGGTCGGCCATTCCGCGGACCATCGATTTCGCGCGTTTTCGGGCCATTGCCGACGAGGTTGGCGCGTTGCTGCATGTGGATATGGCCCATTTCGCCGGTCTTGTGGCGGCGGGTTTGCATCCTTCGCCGTTTCCGTACGCGGATGTGGCGACGACGACGACGCATAAGACCCTGCGCGGCCCACGCGGGGGCATGATCCTGACCAATGACGAGGCGATTGCGAAGAAAATCAACTCGGCCATTTTTCCGGGGATTCAAGGCGGCCCGCTTGAGCATGTCATCGCCGCCAAAGCCGTTGCCTTTGGCGAGGCGTTGCGCCCCGAATTCAAGGACTACGCGGCCCGCATCATCGCCAACGCTCAGGCGCTGGCGGATCAGTTGATGAAGGGGGGCTTGGATATTGTCACGGGCGGCACCGACACCCATGTCATGCTGGTCGATTTGCGCCCCAAAGGCGTGAAAGGCAACGCGACCGAAAAGGCGTTGGGGCGTGCGCATATCACCACCAACAAGAACGGCATTCCGTTTGACCCCGAGAAACCAACCGTGACCTCGGGCGTGCGTCTTGGCACACCGGCCGGCACGACGCGGGGCTTTGGCGAGGCCGAGTTCCGCCAGATCGCAGACTGGATTGTCGAGGTTGTGGATGGTCTGGCCGCCAATGGCGAAGAAAACAACGGGGCCGTCGAAGCCAAGGTCAAAGCCGAGGTTGCCGCCATGTGCCAAGCGTTCCCGATCTACCCAAACCTTTGAAAACATTCCGTTTCGGGCCGGTTGCCGTTTTGGTTAACCGGCCC
>CAYXNM010000085.1:0-11647 GCA_964466385.1 uncultured Rhodobacter sp.
CCAGCGCTTCGCCCAGCGACATCGGCAGTTTCTTGACCTGCTTGCCGGCCTTGATGGCTTCGTAGATATTGCGTTCCTCCGGCTGGCCCGGGTCCAGTTTGTTGTCGATGCCGTCATCCATCGCCGCCAGCAGGGTCGAGCCCATGAGGTAAGGGTTCACCATCGAGTCGACCGAGCGGTATTCAAAACGCCCCGGCGCCGAAACCCGCAGGCCGGTCGTGCGGTTCTGGAACCCCCAGTCCGCAAAGATCGGTGCCCAGAAACCGGTGTCCCAGAGCCGGCGATAGCTGTTGACGGTTGACGACCCGATCGCGGTCAGCGCCTGAAGGTGCTGAACAACACCGCCGATGGCCTCCAGGCCCTCCTTGCCCGGCATCTGCGGGTCGTCGTCATCCGGCATGAACGTGTTTTCACCGCCTTTGACATACATATAATTCTCGCGCATGCCCGGCAGATCGTTTTCGTCGTTGCCGCATTTGACGAACGCATCCTCGCCGCCGCGCCAGAGCGACATGTTATGGTGACACCCGTTGGCGGAAACACCCTCGAACGGTTTGGTCATGAAACAGGCGAAAATGCCGTTTTCGCGAGCCACCTGCGCGCAGATCTGCCGATAGGTCGTCAGGCGGTCGGCGTTGCGCAACACGTCGTCATACATCCAATTCAGTTCCAGCTGACCCGGCGCGTCCTCGTGGTCGCCCTGAATCATGTCCAGACCCATTGCGCGGGAATATCGGATCACCTGCATCGACACCGGGCGCAGGCTTTCAAACTGGTCGATGTGGTAGCAGTATGGCTTGGAATATCCGTCGCCCGGTTTGCCGTTTTCGTCGTATTTCAGCCACATCATTTCCGGCTCGGTCCCGATGCGAAGGCTGCGACCGTGCTTTGCCTTGAAATCGTCGTGAATGCGACGCAGGTTGCCGCGCCCGTCCGACGTCAGATAGCCACCGGGGTTTTCCTTTTCCTCGCGGTTGCGGAACAGGGTCGAATACATCCGGCCGATCTGGGGCGCCCAGGGCAGTTGCATGAAGGTTTCAGGTTCGGGAATGCCGACCAGTTCCGCCGCCTCCGGGCCGTAACCCAGATAATTGCCTGCACGGTCGGTGAACAGGTTCATGGTCGCGCCGTAAACCAGCTGAAAACCTTTCATGGCCACGGTTTCCCAATGGTCGGCCGGGATGCCCTTGCCCATGATCTTGCCGGTCACGGAAACGAATTGCAGGTAAAGATATTCGATCCCCTTGGCGTCGATCATCTTGCGCACGGCTTTGATCTTTTCGGCACGCCCTGGTGCCTCGACAAATCTTTCAAGGTCGGTTTCGGCCAATGTCATTCTCCCTTTACGTTTTTGTTCAGAGGGTTAGCCGCCCCTGTTCGGCTTGGTCAGATCCGTCAACTCCAAGGATAGGGGCTGTTGGAAACCGGGTGCAGATTGCCTTTCTCAAAGCGATCAAAGCGGAAGGGTTCCAGCAATTCCTGTTGTTCCCCAAGGATTTCGTCCGCAATCAGATGCCCGACGCCGATCATCTTCCAGCCATGGTTGCTGTCAGCGATGACAGCGGTGTTTTCGTGAAAATGGTCAAAGACGGGGAAACTGTCGGCAGTGAAACAGCCGATCCCGCCCGAAGCTTCGCGGTGGTATTTCGGCATCTTTCCTTCGTATCGCTTCTGGCAATGCGCCAGCGCGCTGACCCACATGTGCGCAAATTCGTCGCTGGCGACGAATTCCGGGCTGGACGGGCCGTAGGGGTCGATCTGAACCTGATCAACCGGTGTTTCGACCTTGTAGGGGCTGGCGCCGCCCTGAATGCCGCCAAAATGCCAGTCGGGTTTATAGTAAATCCCCCACATCTCGTCGGTGATCAGGCTGCCGTCCACCGCCGAGTGAAGCGGCGCGTCCGTGTCCACATGAATGACCGGCGGCATCGAACCGTCGTCCGCACAGCCAAATTCGGGCGCAAGCTGCAAAACACCTTCTTCCAGTTGCCAATAGCGCCACATGTCCACGCCGTCATGGACATTGCCATCCAGATCCTTGACGGTGATCTGGCCGGGCAGCCCCAGCATCGACCACATGTCGCGCACCCAAGGTCCGGCCGCCACAACGACTTTTTCGCATGTGATCACACCCTTGTCGGTTTCCACCGAACGAACGGCGCCTGACGTGTTTTCGCTGTTGAACCCTTTGACAGTGACGCCCGAGAGAATGCGAACCCCCATCTTCTCGACCTTGTCGGCAAGTGCATACATGGTTTTGGTCTGGTTCGAATAGCCGCCACGTTTTTCATGGAGCACCGTGGTGATATTCTTTGCCTGCCAGTCGCCGAAAATCTCGCACATGTAGCGGTCACAGGCATCGCTGCCCTCGACGAACCGGCTTTCATACCCAATGGCCTGTTGCTGTTCATAGATCGAGGCGACATCAGCGTGCATCACCTCGCTTGAAATCTGCATATAACCGACCGGGTGATAGCTGAGCCCCTTTGGGTCGCTCTCCCAGACGCCGACGGAATGGGCCATCAGTTTGCGCATTGCCGGCTGAAAATAATTGTTGCGCACAACCCCGCAGGCAATGCCCGAGGCGCCGGACGCGATACCCGATTTGTCGATGACGACAACACGACGGTCAACCGTTTCACCGGCCGCGCTCAGGCGTTCGGCCAGCCGCCAGGCGGTGGACAGGCCGTGAATGCCCGCGCCCACGATCAGAAAATCCGCATGTTCCGGAAATGCCACTGGTGTTTCTCCTGTCCTTTACCGTTCGCACATGGCGCCCGTCCGTTCACAATCCTTCGCGGCGATATTTTTCAAAGGGAACGTGAAAGTCAACCATTTTTGGGCCAATTATGTTGATTATGCCGGAACAGCCGTTATATTGGTATATTATTGGTCAAAAATGGAGAGACAGGGTTTGACCGTACCGCCACGGAAAAAGCTGGGCGCAGCCGAAGTCGCCGCCTTGATTCGACGCGAAATCTTCAAGGGAAACCTTGCGTTACAGGACAGGCTCGACCCGGAGCGCCGACTGGCTGAAAGCTATGGTGTTGCGCGCGGAACCGTTCGCGAAGCACTGACCCGTCTGGAGGAGGAAAACTTTGTCGAGATCAGACCGGGCAGCGGCACGTATGTCACCTACCAGAAAAATCTGACCAGCGAACCCGCGATCGAGGGGGCCAATCCCCTCGAACTGATGGACGCGCGATTCGCGTTGGAGCCGCATATCTGCCGTCTGGTCGTGCTCCACGGCCGCAGATCCGACTTTGAATTGATGGATATTCTGTGTGAAAGAATGGAAAACGCGCTTTCCGACGCGACCGCCTTTGCCGAGGCGGATTCCGATTTTCACCGCGCCCTTGTTCAAAGTACCCGCAACACGCTCCTGATCTGGATCATCGATCAGATCACCTCGGTTCGGGGGCAGGATGAATGGATGCGGATGCGCCACCTGACGCTCGACGAGGGGATCATTGCGCAATACAACGCGCAGCACCGGCAGATCCTGAACGCCCTGCGCAGGCGCGAACCCGAACGCGCCGCCGACATGATGAAGGAACATCTGGAAACCGCGCGCCTGTCCCTGACACGCGCGGCGCGTACCTGAGGTCAGGTCCTGGCCGACGTCTGCATCCAGTTGATGTAAATCCGTTCCGCCATTGTCGCGAAATCATCCGCCAGTCCAGCACATTGGCGGGTCAGTTCTTCGACCGCCCCTGTCCCAAGCGCCCGTTCCAGCGCGTCCGCGTATTCCGGTATGTCCGCCCATGTCGGAACGGTTTCAGCCTCGATTTCCACATGAAACTGGACCGAGTAGGCACGTGTTCCCCAACGCATGGCCTGTACCGCGCAATCCGGCGATGTCGCCAGAACCTGCGCGCCGGCGGGCAGTTCGCTGACCTCGGCGCCATGCCATTGCAGACAGGGAAATGTTTCGTCCAGCCCGTCCAGAAAGACGCCGCTTGCGCCTTCCTCGGTCAGTTGAACATCCAGAACGCCGACCTCGGGTGACGCGGCTTTTCCCACCGCCCCGCCAAGCGCGACGGCCAGCAACTGGTGGCCCAGGCAGACGCCGAGAAAGGGCAGGCCCATGACCTCTACAGCGTTGCGAATAAACTCTTTTTCATGGACAAGCCAGGGGTGCTTGTCCTCCTCCCAGACATCCATCGGCCCCCCCATGACCCATAGCGCATCATAGCCGTCCAGCGCTGGAAGCGGGTCGGATCGATCAAGCTCGACCGTGTCCCAGCTATGCCCGTCCTCGGTCAGGAAAGTTCGGAATATTCCGGGGTGTTCGCAAGCTGCGTGTTGCAGGACGAGAATGTGCATGGGGGCTCTCCGATTTTTGGCGCAACCTATGCGCGACGCATGTCAAAACGCAAGGGGTCAGCGAAATGTCGAGGGGGGTTGCCCGAAACTCCGAGAAAACGCCGAGGAAAAATGCGCCGAGCTTGAGAACCCCGTTGCAAGCGCAATCTCGGTCAGCGAGAGCGAGGAATTCCGAAGCAGGTTCTGCGCTTTCTCCAGACGCAGCTCGCGGTAATACCGCATCGCGGGACGCCCCAGTTTTTCGGTGAAAAGGCGGTCGAGCTGGCGCGCGGAAACCCCTGAAACCGCCGCCAGACGGCCAAGCGAAAGCGGCTCGGCCACGTGGGTTTCCATCGCCTCGACAGCATCAAGAACAGCCGGGCTGTTGACGCCGACCCGTTCAACCAACCCGCCACGTTGGGGCCCCACCGACGGGCGGATTTCGGTGTGCAGGAACCAGTCGCTGACTTGCCTTGCAAAGAGCGTGCCGTGGTGCTGTGCAATGAGCGCGTGCATCAGATCCATCGGTGCGGTGCCCCCCGCACAGGTCACCCGGTCGCGGTCAATGACGTAAAGCGTGCGCTCGATCAGGAGGTGGGGCGAAATCTCGGCAAGCGCGGCGGCGTGTTCCCAGTGAACGGTCATGCGCCGCCCGTTCATCAGCCCGGCGCGCGCCAAAATGACCGGCCCGCCCGATACCCCGCCGATCACCGTGCCCGTCCGCGCGACGCGGGAAAGCCAGTTGAGAACAGGCCGGTCGTGAAAACTGCTCGGGTTCCCACCGGCAACGACAAAGAGGTGATCCAGCTTGTCTTCCGTGCCGATCACGGCATCGGGTGTGACGGTTGCGGCGCCGGAACTGCGAATGGCCCGGCCGCTGACGCCGAAATTGACGGTTCTGTACAATGCCCGTCCGCTCAGCAGGTTCGCCGCGCGAAACGGTTCGACCGTCGAGGCATAGCTCATCAGGGCAAAGCCGCCGATGGGCAGGATCCCGACGGTACGTTGGCGCGATTCTGTACCAAAACTGGCCATTAATACGCTATAAAAGGCCATTTTATGAAAGTCGATCCCCGAAATCCGCGCGATGCTGGACCCGCTCTGATTCAGGACGTGGCAACATGCGCTATTCCGCTTTGAAAATCCTCAAGGAGGGTCTGACTGGCAACAAGGGCTGGAAACCCGCCTGGCGCGAGCCGGAGCCCAAGGCCGCCTACGACATCATTGTTATCGGTGGCGGCGGTCACGGGCTGGCGACGGCCTATTATCTGGCGCGCGAATTCGGCGAGAAAAACGTCGCCGTCCTTGAAAAAGGCTGGCTGGGGTCGGGCAATATCGGGCGGAATACGACGATCATCCGCTCCAACTACATGCTGCCGGGAAATCAGCCGTTTTACGAGTTTTCGATGAAGCTCTGGGAAAACCTTGAGCAGGACTTCAATTATAACGCCATGGTCAGCCAGCGCTCGATCCTGAACCTGTTTCATTCTGATCCGCAGCGCGATGCCTTTGTGCGCCGCGCCAATGCGATGATCCTGTCCGGGGCCGATGCGGAGCTGGCCGATCAGGCGCAACTGCGCCGCGAATTGCCGTTTCTTGATTTTGACAACGCGCGTTTTCCCATCAAGGGCGGGCTTTACCAGCGACGCGGCGGGACCGTGCGTCACGATGCGGTTGCCTGGGGCTATGCGCGCGGGGCGGACAGGCGCGGCGTCGATATCATCCAGAATTGCGAGGTCACCGGGTTTGATATCGAAAACGGTGTCTGCCGGGGTGTGGAAACAACGCGCGGGGCGATCCGCGCGAATAAAATTGCGGTTTGCGTTGCCGGCTCCTCCGGGCGGGTGATGGCAAAGGCCGGAATGCGCCTGCCGATCGAAAGCCACGTCTTGCAGGCGTTTGTCACCGAAGGTCTGAAACCCACTCTTCCGGGCGTCATCACCTTTGGTGCCGGCCATTTTTATGTCAGCCAATCCGACAAGGGCGGGCTGGTTTTTGGCGGCGATATCGACGGCTATAATACCTATGCGCAGCGGGGCAACCTGCCCGTGGTCGAGGATGTTTGCGAGGGCGGCATGGCGATCATGCCCATGATCGGGCGCACGCGGCTGTTGCGAAGTTGGGGTGGCCTCATGGACATGTCGATGGATGGCTCGCCCTTTATCGACAAAACCCATATCGAGGGGCTCTATTTCAACGGCGGCTGGTGTTACGGCGGGTTCAAGGCGACACCGGCCAGCGGGTTCTGTTATGCCCATCTGCTGGCCAAAGGTGAACCGCATCCGACCGCGACCCAGATGCGGCTGGACCGGTTCCGGCGCGGGGCGCCGATTGATGAAAAGGGCGTGGGCGCCCAACCGAATTTGCATTGAGGGCGTTGAGGTGAAACAGGACTTAATCGAACCATTCTCCCGGCCACAGGCCGGGCATCGCCCGACTCGCCCCCAAGGGCGGGCGCTTTCGCACCCACCCCGTGACGGGCGCTGCCCTTGGACGGAGGGCTTCACATGATCATCAACCACCCCCTTCTTGGCCCGCGCGATGCGGCCGAGTTTGTCTATCAGGGCGATGCCTCGCTGATCGACCGGCCTGATCCCGACGGCGAAGATGCCACCGAAAACTTCTATGAATACATGTACCTGCGCGACAATCCCGCTGGCGAACATCGCGAGCTTTGGTATCACGAGCAGGGCGACCGTTCCTGGCTGGTGGTCACCCGCAACACGCTGACGCACGCGATTTCCAAAGTGGAAATGGCGCGCGATGTCGCCCGGGCAAGGGGGCGCAGCAGATGAGCCAGACACACCGGATTTCGGGCGGGCTGATCGACCGTCGCTCGACGCTCAATTTCACCTTCAACGGGCGGGCGATGCATGGCCATCCCGGTGACACGCTGGCCTCGGCCCTGTTGGCGAACGGTCAGCGCCTTGTCGGGCGCGGGTTCAAATATCACCGCCCGCGCGGCATCCTGACCGCCGGGTCAGAGGAGCCGAACGCGCTGGTTGAACTTCGCACCGGCGCGCATCGCGAACCCAACACGCGCGCCACCGTGGCCGAGCTTTTCGAGGGGCTGACCGCCAACAGCCAGAACCACCGCGGGCCGCTTGAATTCGACATAATGGCCGCCGTCGACCTTTTGTCGCCCTTCATGGGGGCAGGGTTCTATTACAAAACCTTCATGTGGCCCAAAGCCTTTTGGGAAAAGCTTTACGAGCCTTTCATCCGCATGTCCGCCGGTCTTGGCAGCCTGTCGATGGCGCCGGACCCAGACCGCTATGACAAAGGGTTCTTGCATTGCGACCTTCTGGTCATCGGCGCAGGCCCAACAGGATTGGCAGCCGCACTGGCCGCAGGACGCGCAGGCGCAAGGGTCATTCTGGCGGACGAGGATTTCCGCCCCGGTGGGCGGCTCAACGCGGAAACTCTGGCCGTCGACGGCATGGCCGGGTCAGACTGGGCGGACAGCGCAATTGCCGAGCTTGCCGCCATGGACAACGTCCGCCTGATGACCCGCGCGGTCGTTTATGGTGCGTATGACCACGGCATTTTCGGCGCGTTGGAAAGCATGACCGACCATTTGCCAAGCGCGGGCGGCAAACCTCGCATGGTCTTGTGGAGGATCTATTCCAAGCGCTCGCTGCTTAGCGCCGGTGCGACCGAGCGCCCGATTGCATTCCCCATGAACGACCGCCCCGGCATCATGCTGGCCAGCGCCGTTCGGACCTATGCCAACCGCTTTGGCGTCGCACCGGGCAAGACGGTTGCCGTTTTCACCAACAACGACGACGGCTGGCGCACGGCAACCGATCTGGCCGCCAAGGGCGTTGCGATCAGCGCCATCATCGACAGCCGCGATGGCGCAGCACTGGCAGCCCCCCACGGGACAAGCGTCATCATGGGCGGGCGCGTGGTTGACACGAACGGTCGCAAGGGTCTGAAATCAATCACGCTTTCCGGCGGCCAGACCATCCCCGCCGACTGTCTGGCGGTTTCCGGCGGGTGGAGCCCGAACGTGCACCTGACCTGCCACCAACGCGGCAGGCCCATTTGGCGCGACGATATCGCCGCCTTTGTTCCCGGCCGTGACTTGCCGCCCGGCATGACGGTTGCCGGTGCCGCCAATGGCACGCTGACCCTTGGTGCTGCGCTGAAGGATGGGCGCGCGACGGCCAATCAGATCGTGAAAGACCTCGGGTTCAGGGCCTCGCGCAAGGCCGCCCCCAAGGCCGAGGACGAGGCGCACGCCACCAGCGCGTTCTGGCACGTGACCGAAGGGCGCAAGCGCGCGTGGCTCGATTTTCAGAACGACGTGACCGTCAAGGACGTCAAGCAATCCTATCGCGAAGGCTTTCGCGCGGTTGAGCATCTGAAACGCTATACGACGCTGGGGATGGCGACCGATCAGGGCAAGACCTCGAACATTCCGGCGCTTGCGATCATGGCCGAGCAGACCGGCAAAACGATCCCTGAAACCGGCACGACGATCTTTCGCCCGCCCTATACGCCGGTTCCCATCGGGGCGCTGGCCGGGCGTGCGCGCGGCAAGGATTTTCGCCCTTATCGCCTGATCCCCAGCCATGAATGGGCCAAAGACCACGGCGCGACATTTGTTGAAACGGGCGCATGGCTGCGGGCGCAATGGTATGCGCGACCGGGTGAAAAAGGCTGGCGGGACAGCGTCGATCGCGAGGTTGAAATGACCCGCGCCTCGGTCGGGATTTGCGACGTGACGACGCTGGGCAAGATCGACATTCAGGGGCGCGACGCGGCCGAGTTTCTGAACCACATCTACACCAACGCCTTTCTGAAATTGCCCGTTGGCAAGGTGCGCTATGGCCTGATGCTGCGCGAGGACGGCATTGCTTATGACGACGGCACCACCGCGCGTCTGGGCGAAAACCATTTTGTCATGACGACCACCACCGCCAACGCCGTTCTGGTCTTTCGCCGGATGGAGTTTGCGCGCCAGTGCCTGTGGCCGGACCTTGACGTGCATCTGATCTCGACCACCGACGGCTGGGCGCAATATGCCGTCGCCGGGCCGAAGTCCCGCGCGCTGTTGCAAAAAATCGTGGACGCGCCGTTTGATTTGTCAAACGAGGCGTTCCCCTTCATGGCTTGTGCGGAACTCACCGTCTGCGGCGGCACGCCCGCACGGCTGTTCCGCATTTCCTTCTCGGGCGAGATGGCGTTCGAGATTGCCGTTCCCACGCGCTATGGCAATTCGATGATGGGTGCCTTGATGGCGGCGGGCGAGGAATTTGACGCCGTCCCTTACGGCACCGAGGCGCTTGGCGTCATGCGCATCGAAAAGGGCCACGCGGCGGGGAACGAGCTGAACGGGCAAACGACCGCTCTCAACCTTGGGCTCGGCGGGTTTGTCAGCAAGAAAAAGGATTGCATCGGCAAGACGTTATCGCTGCGCGACGAAATGAACCTTGAAGATGCCATTCGGTTGGTTGGGTTCAAGCCGGTGGACGCAACGAAACCGCTGGCCGCCGGGGCGCATTTCATCACCAAGGGCGAGACCGCGAATACCGAAAACGATCAGGGCTGGATGTCCTCGGTTGCGTGGTCGCCCAGCCTTGGCCATTCAATCGGGCTTGGCTTTATCAAACGCGGGCAGGATCGTATGGGCGAGGTCGTGCGGGCCGTGAACCCCGCGCGCGATAGCGAGGTCGAGGTCGAAATCGTCTCGCCCCATTTTTATGACCCTGATGGAGGGATACAGCGTGGCTGAGCTTCACCTGACCGCCGCCCCGACGCTGGGTGGCTATGCAAAGGATTTCGACGGCGTGACTTTGCGCGAAGTCACGGATATGGCCATCGTCTCGCTGGCGATCCCGTTGGGCGGCGAAGCCAAGGCCGAGGCGGCGCTGAAATCAGCTTTCGGGGTTGAGCTGCCTGCGGTTGGTGCGTCGGTCATTGGCACGGACAACGCGCGCCTTGTGCGCCTTGGCGTCGATCAGGCCTTTGTTCTTTTTCCCTGCGACACGCCCGACGCGGAACCTCAAATCGCCCGACGCCTCCGGGGTGCTGTCTACACGACCGATCAGACCGATGTCTGGGTCGCGATGGAGGTTTCCGGCGCGCTTGCACGAACGGTTCTGGAACGGGCCTGCCCGCTTGACCTCTCCGAAAGCGCTTTTGCCATCGATCAATCCGCGCGCACGTCGATGGAGCATATGGGCACCATCATCACCCGCACGGGAAACGACACGTTCCTGCTGCTTTCGGCCAGTTCATCGGCCCGATCATTCCTGCATATGCTTGAAACCTCGGTTTTCAACGTAAGTTGAGAATGGACCCCGCGCGCAAAATCCAGCCCGGCTTTCCGGGGACCGGGGAGGGTCTTTCCGCCAAGGTCCCCCGGATCGTGCCGGAAAGCGGGGCGGACCTTGGCGGAAACCTCAGCCGCGCGCGCCACCATGTGACTTTTGTTTTGGCAAACGAAAACGTTCGGTTTGCCGCGGAGAGCTGTGCCAGCGTACTTGGCAGCGCCAACACGATCTTTGGGTTTGCCTGCTATTCGTGGCGGTTCCTGTTCGGATTGGAATGTCTGCAAAAGCCGGTTGCCTGTTCCGGCGACAGGGTTTTGGTCCTTGTTGGCGACATGGAACAACCCTGGTTGCCGCGGCGGGACGAAATCGAACTGTTGCGCCCTTTGATGTTCTCTGCAACGCAGGTCTGTGCGATCGGGGCAGGCGTTTTCATACCTGTCACTATGGGGTACGGAAAGTCCGGCGAAATCGCGGTTCATCAGAACTTTCGCAGCGCCATCGCCGAACTGGCCCCGTCCTGTGACGTGGGGTACCAGCCGACAAGTCACACAGGCACGCTGCGGTGCGCCGTCAGCAGTGCGGCAAGCCCCCGGATGATGGTCGAAATGGTGTCCCAGCAACAAGGCGCGTTTGCCGGGGCGGCATTGTCGGAATACCTGGGGCTGGCCACTACCAAACAGAATGCGACGTCGGACGCGCACTGGCGCTACCTCAACCAGGCGCGCGGCAATCAGGTGGTCAGCGCCGCGCTCGATCTGATGGCCAACAGCCTTGAGGAACGGTTGAGTATCTGCGAAATCGCCGAGGAAACCTGCGTGTCTCCGCGTCAACTCGAACGCAGCTTTCAATTGCTTCTGAGGCAGTCACCCTTGCGCATCTATCGCAACCTTCGTCTGGATCGCGCGCGCCGGCTTGTCGTCCAGACGCGCATGAGCGTGTTGGAAATTTCGCTGGCCTGCGGGTTTTCAAGCACCGCGAACATGGCAAAATGGTACAGGTCGCGCTATGGCCTCCTGCCGACCGAGGACCGCAAACGCGCGTATTGCGACTGAGGGGCTGGC
>CAYXNM010000086.1:0-11596 GCA_964466385.1 uncultured Rhodobacter sp.
GTTTTGGCGTGGCGGCGGCCTTGCCTGACGGCGCATTGTCAAGCACGGCTTTCGCGATATCGGCAACGCCGGATATCGAACCGATCAGACCGGACGCCTCGAGCGGGATCATCACGGTCTTGCTGCTGGGCGCCGCTGCGATATCGCGCAGGGCTTCGGTGTATTTCTGGGCGACAAAATAATTGATCGCCTGAATGTCCCCGGCAGCAATTGCTTCTGACACCATTTTGGTGGCCTTGGCTTCGGCCTCGGCCTGGCGTTCGCGGGCTTCGGCGTCAAGAAACGCGGCCTCCTTGCGGCCCTCGGCCTCGCGGATCTGGGCCTCACGCTCGCCTTCGGCCTTGAGGATCGCGGATTGTTTCAGGCCCTCGGCCTGCAAGATGTCGGCCCGTTTGGTGCGCTCGGCCTTCATCTGGCGCGCCATCGCCTCGTTGATGTCGGGGGGAGGCGCGAGATCCTTGATCTCGACCCTCGTGACCTTGACGCCCCAGGGGTTCGACGCGTCATCGATCACGTGCAAGAGCTTGGTGTTGATCGTATCGCGGTTGGAAAGGCTTTCGTCCAGATCCATCGACCCCAGAACCGAGCGGATGTTGGTCATCGACAGGTTGGTCAGGGCGCGTTCAAGATTGCGCACCTCGTAAGCAGCGCGCGCCGCATCCACGACCTGATAAAACGCGACCGCGTCGGCGGCGACCATGGCGTTATCTTTCGTGATCACCTCCTGGCTTTCGATATCCAGAACGGTTTCCATCATGTTTATTTTCGCCCCGACCTTGTCCATGACCGGGATCAGAAAGCGCAGGCCGGGTTTGAGTGTGCGCGTGTAACGCCCGAAACGCTCAACCGTCCATTCCTCGCCCTGGGGAATGGATTTGACCATCATGATGATCAGGATGGCGGCGAAGACCAGGATCACCAGCGCGGTGATCCCGAAAGACCCGTTGTTCAAAAAATCGTTCATGCCATTCCCCTTTTGTCGCAATCATGGAACCAATCAACGTCAACAAGCGTGACTATGTCATGTTATTTAGATGTTGTAAGGGGTTTTTCCTTATTTCAAAGATGATTGTTGGCAGAGCGGGGTTGGCGAAGTATGGTCCCGTTAACCAATAATACGGGCGAACAAGGGCAACATTTGATGCAGAGCGCAGACCCGGAGTCAGAGCCACAGTTCTCGCAACCTGTGCGCTCCATTCTGACGATGTTATTCGTGATCGGGCTGGTCTCGGTCGGGGCCTGGTTTGCCTATCCGATCATCGGGCCGATTTTCCTCAGCAATCCATTCCTCAACGGCTTTATCGCCATGGTGTTCTTCTTTGGGGTCTTTTCCTGTTTCTGGCAGGTCTTTGCGCTCATATCCTCGATCAGCTGGATCGAAGGGTTCGCGATGCAGCGGGCGGGGCATGAATTCGTGACACCTCCGCGGTTGCTCGTGTCGCTGGCGACGCTGCTAAAATCCCGTCGCGCGCGTATGCAGATCAGTGCCTCGTCATCCCGCTCGATCCTTGATTCCATGGCAACGCGTCTGGATGAGAGCCGCGAAATCACCCGCTACATTATCAATCTGCTGATTTTCCTCGGACTGTTGGGTACGTTTTACGGTTTGGCGACAACCGTTCCGGCGGTGGTTGAAACGATCCGGTCGCTTGCGCCGTCGGACGGCGAGGGCGGGGTCGAGGTTTTCGGACGTTTGATGACGGGTCTGGAAAAGCAGTTGGGTGGTATGGGAACCGCCTTTAGTTCGTCCCTGTTGGGACTGGCCGGTTCATTGGTCGTGGGATTGCTCGATTTGTTCACGGGCCATGGCCAGAGCCGGTTTTACCGAGAGCTGGAAGAGTGGATTTCAACCATAACGACGGTCGGGTTTTCGACAGGAGATGATGATTTTTCGGCGGGTGGGGTTGATATGGGGGCTTCGGATGTCGCCTTTCACCGCATGGCGGAAAGCGTCGAGGAATTGCACAAGACATTCATCCGCGCGGAAGACACGCAAAATGAAACGGCGGAACGAATTGCGTCGTTGACGCAGACGCTGCAGGAACTGAACAAGAGATTGTCCCAGCAACAGGCGGGCGCGGCGACGGAAAAGGCCGAAAAAGCGATTGCCGATCAGAATGCTCTGCTGGGCCGCATCGCCGGCGGGCAGGAGCGGATAGCCCAAATAGCGCAAAAACAAGCCGAAGAACCGGCGGACGCCGAAAGCCGGATGCGTTTGCGCAGTATCGATGTCCAGCTTTTACGCATATTGGAGGAAATGTCGGCGGGTCGGCAGGACACCGTGGCCGAGCTTCGAACCGATATGGCCGAACTGAACAAGGCAGTGCGCGGCCTCAACCGCAAACCGCCGGTCCGGCCACAGGCCGCCCCGTCGCGCGGAAAGTCGTGACAGGATGGCGATAACGCGACAGGGCGGACAACGGCGATTCAGCTCCGGCATCTGGCCCGGTTTCGTCGATGCGATGACCGCGCTGTTGCTGGTTCTCATGTTCGTTCTGACGATTTTCATGATCGTTCAGTATATCTTGCGTGAAACCATCACCACGCAGGATACGGAACTGAACTACCTCAGTCAGCAGGTCGCGAACCTTGCCGAGGCTCTGGGGCTGGAACAACAGAAATCCGACGGCCTGGAAGGTGAAGTTGTTCGTCTGGACGGCGAACTGAACCAGGCGACATCAACGGCCGAGGTTCAGGCGGCGCTGATCTCGACGCTCAGCCAGCAAACAAAGAACCAGCAAACAGAGATACAGAGCTTTGAAGCGCAGGTTGCCTCGCTGTTGGCGGAGCGGTCGCAGTTGATCGTTCAACGCGACGGCCTGCAGTCTGATGTGGATCAGGCAAATTCCGAAAACGTCGCGCTGACGGCCAGGATATCCGACGCCGAAGTCGAAAACCTGCGCATTGTCAGCGAAAAGGAGGCGCTGCAACTGGCCTTGGCCGCGGCGCGGGACGAGATCGATGCCGGGGTCGAGGCCGCGCGGCTGGCGGCGGCAAAACGTGACGCGCTCCAAGCGCTGATCGCCGAAACTCAGGCAAACCTGAAAGAGCGCGAAACGTCTTTGAGCGACGCGCTTCAGGCTTTGCAATCGACGCAGGGCGATCTGGGAGCGACCCGCACCAACCTCAGCGATCTTGAAAAACAACTGACCCAGATGGCCGCCGATCTTGCCGCCAGCAAAAAGGCACATTTGGATGAAGTCCAGAATACGAACGCTTTGCAGGCACGTCTGAAAATCCTGGAAAGCGGTCTGAGTGACAGTGAAAAGGAACGCCTCGCGGTTGAAACCGCCGCTGCGCAGTTGCGCGCGGAACTTGAAGCGGTCAAATCCAACCTGACGGACGAAGAAAAGGCGCGCCTGGTGGAGGCCGCCGCGGCGCAAGCCCTGCGCGAACGCCTCAGGAACGCTCAAACCGCCCTGACGGATGAAGAGAAATCGCGACTTGCCGAGGCAGCGGCCGCCGAAGCGTTGCGCAGGAAGCTGGAGAATTCGCAGGCCGAGCTGACGGCAATGACCCTGGCGCTGGAAGAACAGCGCCAGAAGGCCGAAGACACCCTGACCCTTCTTGCCGCCGCGCAGGTCGCCCGAAAAGAGGTGGACAATCTCCTGGCCGCGGCCTTGCTGGCGCGGGATAATGCGCTGTCGTCGGACAAGGACGCGCAGGCGAAAATCGCGGCCCTTGAGGGTGACAAGGCCAGCCTCGACGACCGCTTGGCGGCGGTGATCGCCCAGCTTGAAAACTCTGACGAGGAAAACGGTGTCTTGCTGGCAAAATCCGATGCGGAACGTTCTGACCTGCAAAAACGGCTTGCCGCAGCGCTGGCCGCCAAGCTGGCCGCCGAACAGGACGCCGGTGTGATCCTGAGCAAATCCGAGGAAAGACGCATCTTGCTGGCCGAGGCGAACACCCTGTTGGGCGAAGAAAAGGCAAAATCCGCCGAAAGCCTGCGCCAGATCGCGGTTCTCAACCAGCAAACCGCGACGTTGAGAAAGCAGTTGAATGCGTTGCAGGCGCTGTTGGACGACTCCAAGGCGCGAGACGACCAGGCGCGGGTTCAGATCAAGGCGCTTGGCAGCAATCTTAACGCCGCACTGGCTCAGGTGGCGGCGGAACAGAAACGCGTGGCCGAGGAACAGCGCAGGCGTGCAGAGCTGGAGGAGGCTGAACGTAAACGGCTGGAGGCCGAAGCCAAGACCCTGGAAAAGTTCAAATCGGAATTCTTCGGGCAATTGCGCGACGTGCTGGGCAACCGGGAAGGTGTCAAGATCGTCGGCGACCGTTTTGTCTTTTCCTCGGAGGTGCTGTTTGCCACCGGCTCGGCTGAACTTGCGCCGTCGGGCGCGCGTGAAATCGCCAAGGTCGCCAATGTCATTCGTGAGATTTCCGACCAGATCCCGCCCGAAATAAACTGGATTTTGCGCGTGGACGGCCACACGGACAACGTGCCGCTGTCGGGCGCCGGTGTGTTCCACGACAATTGGGAGCTCAGCCAGGCCCGCGCGCTTGCCGTTGTTCGCTACATGACCAACGACCTTGGCATGCCCGCCAACCGGCTGGCTGCGGCCGGGTTTGGCGAGTTTCAGCCACTGAATGCGGCGAACACCCCTGCCGCGCGCGCGCAAAACCGTCGTATCGAGCTGAAATTTACCGAAAAATAGGTTGAATCTGAGCTTTCGGTTGGAGGGGTTCCCAGGCGTGCGTGCGCCCCTATTTTGCGCGCGTCCGGAAGGCCGTTTCCCCGGTCAATTCACGGCAACCGAGATTGACCGCCGTGCCAATTCCCGCCCCTTGCGCGTCAGAATGACAAGCCCAACATACGTTCCCGACGACCAGTTCTCGCGGCCCTTTTTTCGCCCGACAAGGCGAAACAGTTCGGCCTGGTTGCGTGGCACGGGGGTTTCGTCTTCGGCCATGATCGTTCCGTCGCGGTCGCGCAGGATGAGGTGGATGCGGTCTCTGGCCTGCATGCCATAGAAATAGGCCCAGAAAACCAGTGCAGGGGCGTTTGGCGGCAAGGTTTCATGCGCGTCCGGGCCGTCCCTGATCTGCCGGAACGACAAGGCGCCATTGGAAAACCCCAGGTCCAGCACGCCACCGGGCGCGTAAGGAATTGGGGTTGCCCAAAGCTGTTTGCCAGCGGGCGGGCCGCAGGCCTCCTGATCCTCGGGCGAAAACGGATCGACCGGATTGCCGTCATGCGTGATCTTTATGTGCAGGTGCGGAAACTCCGTTTTTCCACTCAAGCCGATTTTGCCCAGATGCGCCTGCCGTGATACGTGATCCCCCTTCGCCACCTGGATCGAGCTTCGCCTCATATGGCAGTACTGGCTGCGCCACCCGCCCCCGTGATCGATGAGAACGCCGTTGCCGCATTCGCGGCCTTTGATATCCGGCGCCCCCAGGCGCGATTGCGAAATGTCAGGCAGACCGTCGCGTGTCGCGACAACGATGCCGGCGGCAGCGGCCAGCACGTCGAACCCGGCACCTCTTGTCTGGTTTTCGTGTGCAATGCGAATGTCCGTGCCCCGGTGCCCGTCATAACTGAGCGGGCCGCAGGTATAGTCGCGCGCGTCGCCATTGGACGCGTGGTCCACGTATTGCTGGATGAAGCAGGTCTTCCCAAGCTGGCAGTCAAGTGGAAACGACAGTGCAGGCGGTTCGGCTGCCGCCGCCCCCGGAAAAGAAAGAGCCAGCACCGCGAAATGGAGATATCCCCTCAATCCGCGGTCAGAAGGGGCGGCTTGTCCCCGGAGAGCCGGGGCTTTTGCGGCGCTTCGATTTTGAGGTCAAGCTTGCCACCCTTGAGGCCGACCTTGATCACCCCGCCTTTTGCGAGCTTGCCAAACAGCAATTCCTCGGCAAGTGGTTTCTTGATGTGTTCCTGAATGACCCGCGCCAGGGGCCGCGCGCCCATGCGGTCGTCATACCCCTTTTCGCCCAGCCACACCGCCGCCGGTTTGGACAGCTCGATAAGGACATTTCGGTCCATCAGTTGTGCTTCCAGTTGCAGAACGAATTTGTCGACGACCTGCAGGATGACCTCTTTGGACAAGGGCGCGAAACTGACGACCGCATCCAGACGGTTGCGGAACTCTGGCGAGAAGGTGCGCTCGATCGCGGCCGTATCCTCACCTTCGCGGCGGTCCCGGCCGAACCCGATCGCGGCTTTCGCAAGTTCCGCAGCACCCGCATTGGTCGTCATGATCAGGATGACGTTGCGATAATCCACCGTACGCCCGTTGTGATCGGTCAGTTTGCCGTGGTCCATGATCTGCAACAGGATGTTGTAGACATCCGGATGCGCCTTTTCGATTTCGTCGAGCAGCAGCACGCAATGGGGGTGCTGATCGACGCCGTCGGTCAAAAGACCGCCCTGATCGAACCCCACATACCCCGGAGGTGCGCCGATCAGGCGTGAGACCGCGTGTTTTTCCATGTATTCCGACATGTCAAAGCGCAGCAACTCCACGCCCAAAGTATCGGCAAGTTGTTTTGCGACTTCGGTTTTGCCAACGCCCGTCGGCCCGGCGAACACGTAATTCCCAATGGGTTTTTCCGGCTCGCGCAGCCCGGCGCGGCTGAGTTTGATGGCCGAGGAAAGCGCCTCGATCGCCGGGTCCTGACCGAAAACGACCCGTTTCAGAGAGACTTCCAGATCACGCAGAACCTCAGCGTCGCCTTTTGATACGTTCTTGGGCGGAATGCGGGCGATTTTGGCAATGACCGCCTCGATTTCCTTGGTGCCGATGGTTTTGCGGCGCTTGCTTTCGGGCACCAGATGCTGGGCGGCCCCGGCTTCGTCGATCACATCGATGGCCTTGTCGGGCAGCTTGCGATCGTGGATATAGCGCGCCGACAGCTCCACGGCGTTCTTGATCGCGTCGGCTGTGTATTTGATGTCGTGGTGCTCCTCGAAATAAGGCTTGAGTCCCCTGAGGATCTTGATCGAGTCTTCCACATTCGGTTCGTTCACGTCGATTTTCTGAAACCGGCGCGACAGCGCCCGGTCTTTTTCGAAATGCTGACGGAATTCCTTGTACGTGGTCGACCCCATGCACCGCAGCTTGCCGCCCTGCAATGCGGGTTTCAGCAGGTTGCTGGCATCCATCGCACCGCCGGACGTCGCGCCGGCGCCGATGACCGTATGAATTTCATCAATGAAGAGGACCGCGTCGGGGTGCTCTTCCAGTTCCGAAACGACGGATTTCAGACGCTCCTCGAAATCGCCGCGATACCGTGTCCCGGCAAGAAGTGCGCCCATGTCCAGGGAAAAGATCGTGGCATTGCCGAGCACCTCCGGCGTTTCCCCCGCGACGATCTTGTGGGCGAGGCCCTCGGCGATGGCGGTTTTTCCAACGCCCGGGTCCCCGACCAGCAAGGGGTTGTTCTTGCGGCGCCGGCAAAGCACCTGAATGCAACGCTCCACCTCGTGGCTGCGTCCGATCAAGGGGTCAACCTCGCCCGCGCGGGATTTCGCATTGAGATCGATGCAGTATTTTGCCAGGGCGGAATCCCTGGTCTCTGCCGGGGTCTCGTCCTGTGCGTCCTCGTCAAAATGTTCTGTTCCGGTCAGCGGACGGCTTTCGCCATAGCTTGGATCCTTGGCGACACCGTGGGCAATGTAGTTGACCGCGTCATAGCGTGTCATATCCTGTTCCTGCAGGAAAAAGGCGGCGTTGCTTTCGCGTTCGGCAAAAATCGCGACCAGCACGTTGGCGCCCGTCACCTCGGTCCGGCCTGAACTTTGAACGTGGATGGCCGCGCGCTGAATGACGCGCTGGAACGCCGTCGTCGGCGCGGCTTCGGACCCTTCGATGTCAGAGACGAGCGAGACCAGCTCCTCGTCGACAAAGGTCATGAGCGCGCTTGAAAGAACGTCCAGATCGACGCCACAGGCGCGCATTACCTTGGCGGCGTCCGGTTCGTCGATCAACGCCAGCAACAGATGTTCAAGCGTCGCCAGTTCGTGCCTGCGCTCGTTCGCATGCGCCAGGGCGGCATGAATTGCCTGTTCGAGAGTGTTCGAGAATGATGGCATGTTCAGCCCTCCCATCAGGTCCCGATCTGCGGTGTCGGCCCCAGACCTTCGCAACCATGCGCAGCGTTGTCTTAAACTTCGGTTTTATTGTGGCCGCTTCAAGGCCTTTTTCCTCATTTCTTTTCACGAACATGAAATAAATGTGGATCGTGGCGCGAAAACCTTTGAAAACTTGCGATATTTCGCGGGGCCGTCAGAAGTTGTCCTTGCGTTTCCGGATTTCCGCGAAAACCGCGGCGTCCCCGGCGCCATCCATTCCCACGGCGGATTTCACCTCGGGCCGGCCTGCGCGCAGGAAAGGGTTGGTGGCCAGTTCAAGCGCCAATGTTGGCCCCATCGTGTTGTCTCCCCGTGCCCGCGCTTCAGAGATTTGCCGCGTGCGGTCGATCAGCGCCTTGTTCTGAGGTTCAACGGACATGGCGAATTTCGCGTTTGCGGCGGTGTATTCATGGCCGGAATAAATGTGCGTTTCGGCGGGCAGTTGCATCAGCTTGCTCAGCGAGGCCCACATCGTTGCCGCGTCCCCTTCGAACAGGCGCCCACACCCCATCACCATCAGGCTGTCGCCGGTGAAGAGGGCCCCGGCATCCGGAAAATAATAGGCGACATGCCCGTTGGTGTGCCCGGAAACGTCAAAGACGGTCACGGTCTGGCTGCCGAACGAAAACGTGTCACCGTCGGCGACCTCGTGATCAAGGGGGGGCAGGCGACCAGCATCCCTTCTTGCGCCGGTCGTCCTTGCGCCGGATTTTGCGCGCAGTTCTTTCAGGCCATCGATATGGTCGCCATGGTGGTGCGTGATCAATATCCGGTCGATCTGCCAGTGATGCCCGGACAGCACCCTGGCGATCGGCGCAGCTTCAGGGGCGTCGATCAGGGCGACGCTCGAAGTTTCGGTATCGCGCACGGCATAGGCGTAATTGTCTGAAAGACAGGGGATCGTCAGAATTTCCAAGGGCATGGCATTTTAACCGCTGATTGACTAGGTTCGCCGTGAAGTTTCTTCGATTAAGCGCGCGGTTGCAATGCATTTGGACGTGGTGGACCTCAACGCCTTTTATTACGAGACGCATCTGGGACGCGTCGCGCAGCGCGCCCTGCGCGCCCGCGTGCGCGAGATCTGGCCTGATGGCAGGAACCAGACCGTTGCCGGGTTCGGGTTCGCGCAGCCGATGCTGCGCCCTTTTCTCAGCGCGGCGCGGCGGGTCATCTCTCTGATGCCCGGCCCGCAGGGCGTGATGCGCTGGCCCGAGGGGCGGGCCAACGTATCGGTTCTTTGTCAGGATGCGGCGTGGCCCCTTCAGACGGGGTTCGTCGACAAACTGCTGGTCCTGCACGGGCTGGAAACCTCTGACAGCCAAAACGATCTTCTGGATGAAATCTGGCGGGTTCTCGCCCCCGGCGGAAAGGTGCTTTTCATCGTTCCCAACCGTTCCGGCCTGTGGTCGAGACGGGACATCACGCCATTTGGCCACGGGCGGCCCTACAGCCTGGGCCAGCTCGAGACCCAGATTCAGCGGCACCGGCTGTGCCCGGAAAAGCACCTCGCCGCCCTCTATTCCCCGCCAAGCGAGAAACGGTTTTGGCTGAAAGTATCCCCGATGCTGGAACGCGCGGGCCGAAACGTCAGTTCGCATGTCGCCGGGGGTGTTCTGCTCCTGGAGGCCAGCAAACAGGATTACGCACCAAAACCCCATGGTCTGGGTGAGGTTGTCAAGCGTCCGTTTGGGATGCTCGAAGGGATCGGCAGGCCGGTTCCCGAACCTGCTTCGGGGCGCAGATTGACGCGGTGATTCACGCGGTGGGACAGAACGCGCGGGATAATTATGGCTCAAACGGTTGAATTCGCGGTGTTTTTGTCACCGCTGCGCGCGGAAGGCGTTTGCGCGAATGGCTTAAGATATTGTAAATAAACATTTAAATTTCATCCACAGGTCACCGTAAAGCGGTTGCCACTCAACAAATCCTCTGATATCACCGCGCCGATTTCGACGTGCACGCAATTGTGAGCACAAGCTCAACCAACCGGGAAGGCCAGAGCCGTTTCCCGGGCAGCCAGTTTCCGGAAGGGTCTACGTGTCCGAAACCGCTTCTATTTCTTCGGGCATCGCCGCGCGCTATGCGACGGCGGTGTTCAGTCTGGCCAGGGAGGCCAAAGACATTTCATCGGTCGAACAGGATATGGATGCATTGGCCGAGGCGCTGGATGCCAGTGCAGATTTCGGCAACCTGATCACCTCGCCGGTCTATTCGCGGCGGGATCAAAGCGGTGCTGTCCTGGCGATTGCGAAAAAAATGGGCCTCAGCGCGACGACGACCAACACGCTTGGCCTGCTTGCCGAGAAACGCCGCCTGTTCGTTCTGCCCCAGCTGATCGGGGCCGTGCGCGATCTGATCGCGCGGGAAAAAGGCGAGGTCAGCGCCGAGGTGACGTCGGCGCGCAAGCTGACCAAGGCGCAGGAAACCAAACTTGCCGCGTCGCTCAAGAAAGCCGTCGGCAAGGATGTGAAAATCAGAACGACCGTTGATAAAGCTCTCATCGGCGGTCTTGTTGTCAAAGTGGGCTCGAAAATGATCGACAGTTCGATCGCATCCAGGCTCTCCAATCTTCAAAATGCAATGAAAGAGGTCGGATAATGGGTATCCAAGCCGCAGAAATCTCTGCAATCCTCAAGGACCAGATCAAGAATTTCGGTCAGGACGCGGAAGTCGCGGAAGTCGGCCGTGTGCTGTCGGTTGGTGACGGCATTGCGCGCGTCCACGGGCTTGACAATATCCAGGCCGGTGAGATGGTCGAATTTCCCGGCGGTATCCGGGGGATGGCGCTGAACCTTGAGAGCGACAATGTGGGCGTCGTTATCTTTGGTTCGGACCGGGACATCAAAGAGGGCGACACGGTCAAGCGGACCAACGCCATCGTTGACGTGCCGGTAGGCGACGAGTTGCTGGGGCGCGTCGTTGACGGCCTTGGGAACCCGATCGATGGCAAAGGGCCGATCAAGGCGAAAAAGCGTGCGCAGGCCGATGTGAAGGCGCCGGGCATCATCCCGCGCAAATCGGTGCATGAGCCGATGGCGACGGGTCTCAAATCCGTTGACGCGCTGATCCCGATCGGACGCGGCCAGCGCGAGCTGATCATCGGCGACCGTCAGACCGGCAAAACCGCCGTTGCCCTTGACGCGATCCTGAACCAGAAATCGTATAACGAAGCCGCCGGGGACGACGAAAGCACCAAGCTTTATTGCGTGTACGTCGCCATTGGGCAAAAACGCTCGACCGTCGCGCAGCTTGTCAAGAAGCTCGAAGAAACCGGTGCGCTTGCCTATTCCATCGTCGTTGCGGCGACTGCCTCGGACCCGGCGCCCATGCAGTTTCTGGCACCTTACGCGGCGACCTCGATGGCCGAACATTTCCGCGACAACGGCCGCCACGCGCTGATCATCTACGATGACCTCAGCAAACAGGCCGTCGCCTATCGACAGATGTCGCTCTTGCTGCGTCGCCCGCCGGGGCGCGAAGCCTATCCGGGTGACGTTTTCTATCTGCACTCGCGCC
>CAYXNM010000087.1:0-11452 GCA_964466385.1 uncultured Rhodobacter sp.
TATGCCGCGCAAGCCATTGCCATTCGGCGGACACATCTGTTTATTGGGTCTGCTGAGCTTTCGGGCTGGCGACAAGAAAGAATAAACGGGGCGTACCGACATGAACGAATTCGCGATAATCTGGGAATGGCTGGCATTTGCAGTCCGTTGGGTGCATGTGATCACGGCGATCGGGTGGATCGGGTCCTCGTTTTACTTCATTGCGCTTGATCTGGGCCTGCACCGCGACCGCAATCTGAAAAGCGGCGCTGACGGCGAGGAATGGCAGGTTCACGGCGGCGGGTTCTATCACGTCCAGAAATACCTTGTCGCGCCCGAGGCGATGCCCGAACATCTGGTGTGGTTCAAATGGGAAAGCTATTCGACATGGCTATCCGGGGCCGCCCTGATGATGATCGTCTATTGGGCCGGGGCTGACCTTTTTCTGATCGACCCCAATGTCTGGGATGTTCCGGTGATGGGCGCGGTTGCGGTTTCGGCGGGATCCATCGCCTTTGGCTGGATTGCCTATGACTGGATTTGCAAAAGCCGGTTCGGGGACGACAATACGCGCCTGATGCTGTTCCTTTATGTCGTTCTGGTCCTGATGGCGTGGGGCTACACGCAGGTTTTCACCGGGCGCGCATCGTTCCTGCATCTGGGCGCCTTCACGGCGACCATCATGACCGCCAACGTCTTTTTCGTCATCATTCCCAATCAGCGGATCGTGGTTGACGATCTCAAGGCGGGGCGCGTGCCGGATGCGAAATTCGGCAAGATTGCCAAGCAGCGGTCGACCCACAACAATTACCTGACGCTGCCGGTCATATTCCTGATGCTCTCGACCCATTACCCGCTTGCCTTCGGGACCGAGTTCAACTGGATCATTGCAAGCCTTGTGTTCCTGATGGGCGTGACCATCCGGCATTATTTCAATACCGTGCACGCGCGGGCCGGAAACCCAAGGTGGACGTGGCTGGTAACCGCTCTCTTGTTCATTCTCGTGATGTGGTTGTCGACCGTTCCCAAGATCCTGACCGGAGCGGCGGATCAGCAGAAAGTCCGGCTGTCGCCGTTTTCGACGAAACTGGCCACGGCGGACGGGTTTTCCGCCGTCAGCGATGTGGTGACGGGCCGATGTTCCATGTGCCATTCCTCGGACCCCTATTGGGACGGCATCTATCATGCCCCCAAAGGTGTCATTCTGGAAACGCGCGAACAGATCGCAGCGCACGGGCGGGACATTTATCTGCAGGCCGGGCGGTCGCACGCCATGCCGCCGGCCAATGTCTCGTTCATGGAAGATGCCGAGCGCGCCCTGATCGTGGCGTGGTACGAAAACGCTGCGGCCCGGACCGAATAACCGGAGCGTTCGAATATGACCCACCGGGGGGTTCGGAAATATCGTGATCGCTGGCTGGGTGCAGGGGCAATCACTTGAAGCTGATCATCCACCTGATCCAGACCCTGTCGATCCGGCGTCCGGCAATTGTCGGAGTCGCGTTCGTGCTGTTGTTGCTTGTCGCGGGCACCGGCGTTTTCCGGATCGATTACGAGGACGGCCTGCGCTCGTTGTTCTCGTCGCAAAGCCGGGCGTTTCAGGATTATTCCGCCTATGCGCGGAGTTTTGATCAGAGCGAATCCGATATTGCGATTCACGTCACCTCGCGCCAAGGGCTGGACAGGGGTGCCATCCGGGATCTTCAGGACTTTGTTCTCGATGCGAGCCTGCTGGACAATGTTGCCAGCGTTTTTTCGGTTTTCAGCCTTCGGAAATCCGACCCGGAAAGCGGCGCACTTTCTGCGCTGTTGCCGCGGGACCTGAACGACACTGTCGCCGTGCGATCCGCGCTGCTTGCTGCGGCGACGCGCGACTCTTCGAATTTCGCGCTGATTTCGGAAGATCTGCGAAAGACCGTTCTGATTTTGTCCCTGGCCGGTGATACCAGCCGGCCGGGTTCTTCGACGCAAAGCCTGAACGGCCTGATGGATCTGACCCGCGCCAGCGCCGGGGCGAGCGGGCTGACTTTCGAAGTCACGGGCCTGCTTCCGGTTCGGGAAAGCATTATCGGCGGCCTCAGACTTGATCAGATGCGCATCAACCTGTTTGGCGCCGTGCTGGGTTTCGCGGTTTCGCTGATCATGTTTCGCAGTTTCTGGGTGGCGCTTCTCAATACGATCACACCGGTTTCCGCGCTGGTGTTCTGCCTTGGGGCATTCGGTTGGCTGGACCTGTCGATCAACGCTCTGACGAACGTGTTGCCGGTTCTCATTCTGGTGCTGGCCAGCTCTGACAGTATCCACATCACGTTCGAGATACGTCGTCGCCTGGCCGGGGGTGCAACCTCGGCCCAGGCGATCACCGGCGCGGTCAGGGATATCGCCCCGCCCTGTGTGCTGACGTCCTTTACCACCATTCTGGCGTTTTCGAGCCTTCTCTATTCTGAATCGCCAATCATCCAAAGTCTTGCGGTGTCCGGTGCCGCCGGTGTTTTTCTGGCGCTGATCGCCGTCTTGTTCGTCCATCCTTTCGTTTTCGTGCTGGCCAGTCGTGTGCCGTTCATTGCGCGCGCGCTGCCCAGAGGCCGCCCCGACTGGGAAGGCGCGCGGGAACCGCGGTTGTTCGCGGCGCTGACCCGGAACAAGCGCGCGGTCGGTGTTCCCGGCCTCGTCCTTTGTGTGCTGGGCCTTTGGGTCATGCTGCCGGTCCAGTCAAGCTATCGGTTTCTTGAAAACGTGGACGCGACACAACCCGTGGCGGTCGCGCTTGAAAAGGTGGAGAGGCTTGCAGGTCCGATCACGACCGTCAGCATGCCGCTCACTCTGAATGCGGGCCGACACGCGACCGATGACGCCGTGGCGCTGGATCTGGCGGCGGTCCATCATGCGCTCGGCGGGATCGATGGCGTTGCGGGGGTCACGTCCGTTCTTAACGTACTTGACGCGATCGCGCCGGGCATTCAGCGGGATCGGGCGCTGACCGTCGCCCAATCGTTAGAGCTTGTTCCCAACCGGCTGAAGGATCGCGTCCTCAGCCACGACGGGCGCACGGTTCAGGTCAATTTGCGGGTTCCCGATCGCGGATCGCAATTCATCGAAGCGATGGTGCGTGACATCGATCAGACGATGTCCACGGTGAAACTTTCGTCGATGCGTGCGGGCAGGCCGACGGGGTTTCTGGTCATGTCCTCGCAATTGTCCGACAATATGATCCGGCAACTGACCATCTCGTTTCTGATCGCAGCACTATCATGTCCGGCGTTGATCGGCATTTGGTTTCGCAGGCTGGACTTCGCGCTTGCCGCCATTGTCCCGAACATTCTGCCGATCATCTTCGTGGGGGCTGCGCTGACATTGTTGGATTTTGACATCCAGTTCACGAGCGCGCTTGCCCTGACGATTGCCTTTGGCGTGGCGGTGGACGATTCCATCCATGTCTTCAACCGCCTCTACTTGGCGAGCGACCGGGGCATTGCGTTCTCGGCCGAAACCGTGACCCGCGCGATGCATCAGGTTGCGCCGGTTCTGGTGGCGACCACCGCGATACTTGCCTCCGGGCTGTTGGCGACTCAGGGCAGTTACATGCCGATGATCCGGTTCTTTGGGCTGCTTTGCATCATCACCTTCATATTTGCGCTGTTGTGCGATCTGATCCTGTTGCCCGCATTGGTCGTATGGCTGGGCGGCGCGGAAAGACGTGGCGATGGGGCATAGCAGACGGGTTCTCGTTTTCGGTCTGATCGCCCTTGCGTCCATCGCCCCGCAGTTGGAAGCGGGCGTCTCCGTCTCGATCTTTTCCGGCGTCTGGGTCGGCAACGGGACCGTCCGCCCTCATGGGTTTGACGATCAGGTCGCTGTCCGTTGCAAGGTCACCGGCGAACTGGATTCGCAACATCAGGCCGTCTTTGCCGGTCGCTGCGCAACAACCGAAGGGGCCGGAGAATTTCGCATGATCATTGCGCAGGACGCAAAGGGCAATACCTTTGCCGCAAAACTGCTGAGCGGAGAGAACACGCTGGATTTCAAAGGCAAGGCGGTCGAAAACACCATCCTGCTTGATCAGCAAACGCCGTCCGAAAGCCTGGGCAGGATGCTGACATCGCGAATAACGCTTGGAACGGGAACAAAGGGCGTCATCGCTTTTACCAACGAAGTTCGGGATGTGGAGTCGGGTGAAACGAAACATGCGTTCGTCGTTGAATTCATCCGCCGCTGATCGACCCCGGATAATACCACCGATTTTAAAGGTTATCCCAACGGCCCGACTGATTGATCCTCCGAATTGCGTGTGAGCAGGGCCGCTTCCGACCTGAAGGGGACGTTGAAGTTTGCTCCGGGCCGGTTAACAGGCGCTGCAAGCGCCCCGGCGCAATCGCCGATGTCGCGCATCCCACTGATTTCGTTCGGACTTTGCCGGGATAAACTGCCCCGAACCGGCGTTGCGAACGCCACCCCACGGGCAGGCGCAGGGCCGTGCGGGGATGGATTGAAGCGGGCCAATCGTTAACGTCGCTTTCAGGCCAACTCCGGTCTTTCTCACTCACGCAAAAGGGCCAACGAAAATGGCCGTTGGCATTAAATCCCGCTTCATACCCGGATGATAACCCTATGGGCGGAGTGGTTTGAAATTCGGGGTGTGAGATGGATGAGACGCGCGGCATTGCGCCCGTCATCATCAAGCGCAAGAAAGTTGTCGCCGGTGGTGGTCACCACGGCGGCGCGTGGAAGGTCGCCTATGCGGACTTTGTCACGGCGATGATGGCGTTTTTCATGTTGATGTGGCTTCTGAACGCAACGACGGAAAAACAGCGCAAGGGGATTGCGGACTATTTCAACCCGACCATCCCCGTGAACCGGATCTCCGGCGGTGGCGAGGGCATGTTCGGCGGCCAAAGTGTATTTTCCGAGGACGCCTTGCCGCAAAACGGCACCGGCGGCAGCAACGAGCAGCCCTCGGCAAAACGCCAGGCCAAGGGTGATAGCGGTGTCGATCTGAGTGATCTTCCGCAAGATCGGGCAGAACAGGCGATGCTTGAAAAGATGAGCGGCGAGCTCAACGGCAACAGCGGCGAAAGTGCGGTCGCGGACAAATTGCTGACGCATATTTTCAGCCGCGTCACCGACGAAGGGCTGATCGTTGAGATTTTCGATCTGCCGGGGGAGCCTCTTTTCAGAAGCGACGGCACGGAACCTTCGGTCATCCTCAGGCAACTCCTGCACATGATTTCCGGATTGTTCAACAGAACGTCGAACCAGATTGCGGTTAACGGGTTTTCACGATCCTACCCGATCGTCCTGCGCGACAATCCGGCTTGGGCCAAGACGACGCGGCAGGCGCATGATGTCCGGAAACTGATGGAATCAGAGAACGTCGAAAAAGGTCGGATCCAGCGCGTCGCCGGCTGGTCCGACAGAAAACCGGCGGATCAAAACCCGATGTCAGAGCGTAACAACCGGTTGGAGATCATTCTTTTGCGCAACGACGTGGCGGCGACCGGAAAATAAGCGGCGCATTTGAACTGTTAGGGCCATCTTAAGCACCGGTGCCGATAGTCAGCGGAAATACGGATGCAGCAGAAAGGCGCATTTATGACAATTTCCTCGTCACTGATTGCCGGGGTTGCCGGTCTCAACGTGAACGCCAGCAGACTGGCGACAATTTCCGACAACATCGCGAACTCCTCGACCTTTGGCTATAAGCGCTCGGTGGCGGAATTTCATTCGCTGGTTCTGAATAACAGCAACGGTGCCTACTCGGCAGGTGGCGTGCGCGTCACGACGCACCGGGATATCGACGCTGCGGGCCCGCTGATCACAACCAGCAACGCAACGGATCTGGCGATTGCGGGTCGGGGTTTCCTGCCGGTGACGCAGGCGACCGCGCTGAAGGATGCAGCCGCGACGCCGCCGTTTCTGATGACGACGACAGGGTCGTTCCACCCGGACAACAGCGGTGTCCTGACAACAGAGAGCGGCCTTGTTCTGATGGGCTGGCCTGCGAATTCGGATGGCTCCATTCCCACCTACCCCCGCGACACCGTGGCGGGTTTGTCCCCGGTTGCGGTTGATCTCAACCAGTTCGCGGGGGATCCAACGACGAATGTCAATCTTGGCGTCAACCTTCCGGCGACGGAAACACAGGCCGGTGCGACGGGAACCCCACTTGATTTGTCGGTGGAGTATTTCGGAAACCTCGGGACGTCGGAATCGCTGGACCTGACATTCACGCCGACGGTTCCGGCAAGCGGACAATCCAATACCTGGACGATGAAGGTGGCGGATTCAGCTTCGGCCGGGGCAACGATCGGGGAATACACGGTCACTTTTGACGATACTCGCGGCAGCGGCGGCACCATCGCCTCGGTCGCGGTGGTGTCGGGCGGCAGCTATGACAGCGCGACAGGCAAGATCGGTTTGACCGTCGGCGGCGGCCCGCTGAGCCTTGATATCGGGGTTCCGGGTGTTTCCGGCGGGCTCAGCCAGTTGTCAGGCAGTTTCGCACCGGTCGCGATCAACAAGGACGGCTCCCCCGTGGGCAACCTGACCTCGCTGGAAATCGATTCCAACGGATATGTCAACGCGATCTACGATGCCGGCTTTACCCGCACGATCTATCAGGTTCCGCTGGTGGATGTTCCCAACCCCAACGGGCTGCTTTCGGATGACAATCAGACCTATCAGATTTCGCCGAAAAGCGGTTCCTTTTTCCTGTGGGATCCCGGTGATGGCCCGGCGGGCGAGGTGATCGGTTTCGCGCGCGAGGAATCCACCACGGATGTGGCCGCGGAACTGACGCAGCTTATTCAGACGCAGCGCGCCTATTCGTCCAACGCCAAGATCATTCAGACCGTTGACGAGATGTTGCAGGAAACCACGAACATCAAACGCTAGGGCGTGAATTGGTCAGATGAGCATCTCGGGAACTCTCTCTAACGCATACTCCGGGCTGGTTGCGGCCTCGCGATCGGCCCAGGTCGTTTCACAGAACGTTTCGAATGCGTTGACGGATGGGTTCGGACGACGGGAAATCCAATTGTCGGCGGCCGCGCTCAACGGGCGCGGGGCCGGTGTCCGGGTGTCGGGCGTTGCGCGCAATGTCGATCAGGTCAGTTTGTCGGACCGGCGCATGTCCGAGGCGGCTCTGGCGGACAGCACAGTATCGGCCGACGCTCTTTCAGAGATTGAAAAGGCGATCGGTCTGCCGGGCGAAAACGGATCGCTTTCCGATCTGGTCGCCCGGTTTGAGTCCGCTCTGGCCCAGGCAGGCAGCAGGCCGGACAGTCAGGTTCGCCTGCAGTCGGTGTTTGATGTTGCCTCTGATCTGGGGGCCCATCTCAACGACATCTCGGCCACGACGCAGGATTTGCGAATGCAGGCCGACGCCAAGATCGCCAACGATGTTGAAACCCTGAACACCGCCCTTGGCAACATCCAAAAACTGAATCGCGACATCCGCCTGCAACTGGGCGCAGGCCATGATGTCAACGGACTCGTCGATCAGCGGCAGGTTCTGGTTGACCAGATCGCGCCGATCATACCGATCAAGGTGTATCAGAGAGATTTCGAACAGATCGCGATCACCTCGGGAGGGGGGGCGACTTTGCTGGATGGTAAGGCAGCCGTTTTTGCCTTCACGCCGGTGTCGATCATCACGCCGGATATGACGTTGGCGTCAGGGGCGCTGTCCGGGCTTTCGATCAATGGCAAACCACAGGAAATCGGCCAGGGATCGGGATTGCTGGAAGGCGGCCGGCTGTCCGGACTATTTCATTTGCGCGATGTTGCGGCACCGGCTGCCAGTGCGCAAGCCGATGCGTTCAGTCGCGATCTGATCGAACGGTTCGAGGATCCCTCGGTTGATCCCACGCTTTCGGTGGGGTCTGCCGGCCTGTTCACAGATGGCGGTTCGCCCGTGGATCCATCGATTGAGGTTGGCCTTGCCGGCCGGGTGACCGTCAACGCGACGGTAAACCCCGACAAGGGTGGCGCGCTTTGGCACCTGCGCGCCGGGCTGGGCGCGGGCGTTGACGGAAATATCGGCGACAATACGCTCCTGGGGAATTTCAGCCGCACGCTGACCGGCAAGCGCGCCCCGGTTTCGGGCTCGTTTTCAACCGCTTCTGTGGATCTGGCGGGACTGGCCGGTCAGATGGCTGCGGAAAGCAGCGGGGAACGTCTGAAAGCCGACCAGGACGAAAGTTTCGCCAGGGCGCGGTTTCAGCACCTCAAGCAGATTGAACTGGAAGGCGGCGTGGACACCGACCAGGAAATGCAGAGCCTCTTGCTCGTCGAGCAGGCGTTCGCCGCCAATGCGCGCGTGATTTCCACGGTAGACGAAATGCTCAAAACCCTACTGAAACTGTGACGACATGAACTTTACTTCCATCGGCGATCTGGCAGGCAGTTTCCACCTGAGAAACCTCAACGGGCAGCTTCGGCGGCGCGCCGAAACATTGGGCGCCGAACTGTCCAGCGGTCGTGCCGCCGATGTTGCCGCCAAGCTGGGTGGCAGCACGGATCGGCTGGCAATGGTGACCCGGTCCGTCGCAATTCTCGGAACACTGCAAAACAACGTGTCGGAGGTTCAGACAAAGGCGTCAGGTTTGCAATCGGCCCTTGGCATCATGCAAACCGCCGCCAAGGCGGCCAGCGTGCAATTCCTTGCCGCGGCTGCACCGGCATCGGACACGGCGATCAAGGCCGCCGGGGCAACCGCGGAAGAGGCGCTGACGACGGCGGTCAATTCCATGAATACCCAATGGGCGGGGCGAAACCTGTTTTCGGGGCAGGCCTTTGACGCCCCGGCCGTCATCAGCGCGCCTGACATGCTGACCGACCTGCAGACATTCACCGCTGGCGCGACGACCGCTGCACAGGTTCTGACGATCGTGGACACCTATTTCAATGACCCGTCAGGGGGGTTTGAAACCTCGGCCTACAGGGGATCGGCACAGGCAACGGGGCCGGTGCGGATTTCTGAATCCGACACTGCCGAACTGTCCGTCACGGCGCTTGATCCGGCCGTCCGTGCCACGCTGAAGGGGTTCGCGCTGGGCGCGCTCGTTTCGCGGGGGGTCTTGGCGGCGGACCTGTCGGAACGCTCGGCGTTGATGAAATCCGCTGGCGAGGCAACCCTGACCGCAAACGATCTGATCGTTGGACTGCAGGCGGATATCGGTGCCGTGGAATCCCGAGTGGAGACGGTTCAGATCGGCAACGTCGCGACCCTGTCGCGGTTGGAGGTGTCCGTCAACGACATGACGAAAGTCGACACCTACCGGACGGCGACAGCGCTTAGGGCAACGGAAAACAGCCTGGAGGCGCTTTATGTATCAACCTCAAGATTGGCCCAACTCTCGCTGGTCAGGTACTTGAGATGATGGCCATGATCAGAGGGTTGCAGCTTCTCCTGGGGGCGTCGTTTCTGGGGGCGTCGGTCCTGATCGCGCCGGTGGCAACCGGGGCGCCGGTCAGGATAAAGGACCTTGTGGAATTTGACGGGGTACGGGGAAACGACCTGGTGGGGTACGGTCTGGTGGTCGGATTGAATGGCACCGGTGACGGCATCCGGAATTCCCCCTTCACCGAAGAAACCATGTCAAACATTCTGGAACGCCTCGGCGTCAATATCACGGGCGAGCAGTTCCGCCCCAAGAACGTCGCGGCCGTCTTCGTAACAGGTTCCCTTCCCGCCTTTGCGCGCGCGGGCGGCCGGATTGATGTCACCGTTTCCACCATTGGCGACGCCAAGAGCCTGCTGGGAGGAACGCTGATCCTGACGCCGATGAACGGGGCTGACGGGCAGATATACGCGGTGGCGCAAGGTTCGGTCATTGCCGGAGGGGCGGCGGCATCGGGTGATGCCGGCAGCGTGACTTCCGGCGTTCCGACGGCGGGGTCGATCCCGGCCGGCGCCCGGGTGGAACAAGAGATAGATTTTGATTTGCGGGCACAGAAATCAATGCGGATGGCGCTCAGGAACCCGGATTTTACGACCGCGGCAAGGATCGAGCGCGCCATCAACCGAAAAACGGGAAGGAATATCGCGCTGATGATCGATTCAGGAACCGTTGAGATCGATATCGAGAAGGCGCGTGCGCGGTCGCCGGCGCACTTGATCGAAGCGATCGAAAATATTGAGGTTACGCCAGAACAGAAGGCCCGCGTGGTTGTCGATCAGCGCTCGGGCACGATCGTCCTGGGCGACGAAGTGCGCATTTCGAAAGTTGCGGTATCGCAGGGCGGTCTGACGTTGCGTGTTCAGGAAACACCGGTCATCGTTCAGCCCAATCCTTTTTCAAGCAGCGGGGAAACGCTGGTCGTTCCGCGCAGCGACGTGTCGCTGACGGAGGAACCGGGAACCGGGCTGGCAGAGGTTGATGGGGGAACTTCGCTTTCCGAACTTATCGCGGGGCTGAACGCATTGGGAGTGTCGCCCAACGACCTGATCGATATCCTGAAGAGCATTCGAGCGGCCGGGGCCTTGCATGCGGAGTTCATAGTGCAGTGAGCGAGCGCAGCGGCAACCACACCGGTTTTCGAAATCAGCAGCGCGCCGAAACGAAATGGAGTGAGCCGCGCAACGGATCAGTATCAACCAGTCGCAAGCCCCGGCGTTGCTGCCGGGTCAGGCAGAACCCGGCGGTCTTGCGGTTCTCACCGCACAAACCGGCGGCAGTTCGCGCCGTTGAACTCGGAATAAAATGCTCCGCCAGGCGGTTATACCAACGGCCATTTTCGTTGACCCATTTTGCGTGGGTGAGCAAGACCGGAGTTGGCCTGAAGGGAATGTCAAGGTTTGCCCCAGGCCGGTTAACAGGCGCTGCAAGCGCCCCGGCCCAGCGTCTGCCCGTCCCGCCGGGCTGGCGCATTCGCCGATGTCGCGCATCCCACCCCGTTCGTTCGGACGTTGCAGCACCCGTTCAACCCCGGCCTTTTGGCACGAACCCCGCCCCCATTCCCGCCCGGCGGATACGCCGGGCAGCGCCTGCCTGCCGCTCGGTAGGCGCTTTTACAAGGACGCAATATATTGATATCATTGATTTTTGCCACGAGGATAACACGCGCGACAACCAAGCCCCACAAAGCGCCCACCCAGGCAGGCGCTGCCCTCATCGCTGCTTGGCTAAGGTCGTGAGTGACACGGAGTATCAAATCAATCGCGCTAAAACCGGGCATCCACGAGTCAGTGATTGGTCGGGTTGGAATAAAGTACCTCTAACTGGTGTTGCGCACGCCACCCCACGGGCAGGCGCTGGGCCGTGCGGGGAAGGATTGAACCGGGGCAATCGTCTACGTCCCTTCAGGTCAGAAGCGGCCCTGCCCACACGCGATTGGGAGGGTCAATCAGCCGGGCCGTTGGTATTAGAGCGCAATCCGAAAAGTGGGAACCGGTTTTCGGAGTGAATTGCGCGTAATACCAATAAGATAGAGCCGCCCCGCCGATTCAGGTAAAAAGGACGCGGCTCTAGAG
>CAYXNM010000088.1:0-5514 GCA_964466385.1 uncultured Rhodobacter sp.
GTCGCACCACGGTAATCCGCGGTATCAAAATGAAAATGATCGCGGTGAAACCGATTGGCGTTCGGCCCGAGAACGGTGCCGAAGGGACCACAGGCCGCCGCGTGCAGCCGTTTGAGGATACGCCCATCGCGGTAATTCCGCCAACCCTCCAGAACCGTGATCCGCGTTCCGTTCTTCAGATTAAACGCTGCGATATCAATCGCGTGCCCCTTGCCGTGTTCGGAAATCTTGGCCCCTTTCTGGCTGTTTCTGGTCCGACAGGAATAATGCGCGGCGACGCTCAGGGATTTCACCCCTCCGCCCCGGCCGCGAAGGGCCGTTTTCACGGCGTTGTGAACCCATCCCGCAAGGGCACGCGCGGTGGTGCAATCCATGATCGATTGCTGGCTCAGAACAACACCGTCCACGGACGAAAGTTTGACCGGCGAGGCCAGTCCGCAACCGGGCAGCTTGCCGGCGATCGCGGGGATACGTTTGCCCTTGATCCGCCGATCGCCACAAACCGAACCGGCGGGCGAACTGCGTGAAGGGGTCACCGCGGCCAGCCGGGTCGGCGTCCGGGTTTTTGCAACGACCGGGCGGGAAACGCGGCTCAACCCCGCGGGTTTGCGCGCGGGCCTTGGCGACACGAAAACGGGAACCGTGCTGGCCAACACACCGGTGCGCGCGATGACGGCAACCGCGTTGACGGGGCGTTCCATACCCGCCCGCAACCCGGCCGCGCGCCGCGGTTTGGGGCGGATCGTGGCATGGTATCCAACGATGACGGCCGCCGGGATTTCCGAACCGGTCCGGGGAAGCGGGCGCGGCACGGGTCTTGGCGACGTCACCGGGGATCCTGCCCGGACAACCTCGGCCACCATCAGCACGGATACCATGAAAAGCGTGCGAAACCCCCACATGCCCTGCCCTCTTCAGTCCCGGTGCGCGCGTCCGAAATCAGGCGCGTCCGTATCTTGCCCTGCATCGATAATACCACGGCGAATGGCGCGTGTCCGCGTAAAATAATCGAACAATTGCTGGCCATCCCCGTGGCGAATGGCACGCTGAAGGTCGAAGAGCTCTTCGGTAAAGCGCCCGAGGATTTCCAGCGTCGCCTCCTTGTTGTTGAGGAACACATCGCGCCACATGGTCGGGTCCGAGGCCGCAATGCGGGTGAAATCGCGAAATCCCGCGGCGGAATAGTTGATGACTTCGGAATTCGTAACCCGCCGCAGATCATCAGCGACCCCGACCATCGTATAAGCGATCAGATGGGGCGCATGGCTGGTGACGGCCAGTACAAGATCGTGGTGGTCCGCGTCCATCTCGCCAACATTCGACCCCAGCCCCTGCCAGAGCGCTTTCAGGCGGCCAAGTGCGGCGGCGTCGACCCCTGCGCCGGGCGTCAAGAGGCACCACCGGTCGTGAAACAGCGCCGCAAAGCCGGACTTCGGACCGGAATGTTCGGTTCCCGCCAAAGGGTGGCCTGGAATGAAGTGGACATGGGCGGGCAGATGAGGCGCAACCTCGGCGATCACCGCCTTTTTGACCGACCCGACATCGCTGAGCGTCGCGCCCTCTTTCAGAAAAGGCGCTATTTCCTTGGCGATCCCGGCCATGGCACCGATCGGGACGCAAAAAACCACCAGATCGGCATCAACGACCGCTTGCGCGGCGGTTTCGAACACCTCGTCGCACAGCCCCAGTTCCACCGCCGCCTGCCGGGTTTCCTGCGTGCGCGCATGTCCCGAAATCCGTCGCGCCAGCCCCTGCTCACGCATCCCAAGCGCCATCGACGAAGCGATCAGCCCCAGCCCGATCAAGGCAACGCGTTCATAGATCACCGCCATCAGTGCCGTCCTTCCATGAACCGTTTCAGGACGTCCACGACCAACCGGCAGGCCTCGTGCGTACCGATGGTGATGCGCAGGCATTGCGGCAGACCGTATCCCTTGACCCGGCGCACGATCACCCTTTCCTCTTTCAGCGCCTTATCCGCAGCATCGGCGACCGCCTCGCTCTTGAACCGCGCAAGGATGAAATTCGCGGAACTGGGGTCAGAGGGAATGCCGATTTCCGCCAGTTCCCGTGTCAGAACATCCCGCGCACGGGTGATTTCCGCGCGGCAATGCCTGACATGTGCCTGATCACGAACGGCCGCTTCGGCGGCGGCCAGCGATGCCGACGTGACATTGAACGGCCCGCGCAACCGGTTCAGGACGTCAATGATCGCCGCGGGGCCAAAGGCCCAGCCCACGCGCAGACCGCTCAACCCGTATATCTTGGAAAAGGTGCGTGTCATCAGGATGTTGTCGCGCGTTTCGATCAGCGATTGCCCGCCGTCATACCCCGCGACACATTCCGCATAAGCCCCGTCCAGAACCAACAGCGCTGCCGGTGGCAGACCATCGGCCAGGCGCGCGATCTCGGCCTGGGAAATCATCGTTCCGGTCGGGTTTCCGGGGTTTGCAAGAAAGACCAGACGCGTTTTTTCGTTTGCTGCCGCCAGAAGGTGATCCACATCGACCCGCCGGTTGGTCTCCTCCGCCTCCAGGGGGGTCGCCCCCGCGGCATATGCGCTGATCCGGTACATCGAGAACCCATGCCGGGGAAACAGAACCTCATCCCCCGGACCGGCATAGGCATGACACAGCCACGCGATGATTTCGTCGGAACCGTCCCCGCAGATGATGCGTGCCGGGTCAAGCCCGTGAACCTCTGCAATCGCCTCGCGCAGGCCCTTGTGGTCGGTCGAGGGGTAAAGTTCCAGCGAACGCCCCGCCTGTTGAAACGCCGCAATCGCCGCCGGGCTGGGGCCGAGCGGGTTTTCGTTGGAGGACAATTTATGGATCCGGGCCGATCCCGGCAAACCACTTTGTCCGCCGACATAGGGATCAATGCTGAATATTCCGGGTTTTGGTTGGATAAAAGAGGTCATCGGTTCGTGTCTCTGGGCTGGTTGGGCATCTTCTATCGACGCGAGCGCTGCTTGGCCAGAAAGAGTTGGCCAAAGGTCCGCCGCGCAGGGACAGGGCTGGGAAATCAATAAAAGCTCTGCGGATCGATATCGATCGTCAGGCGTGTCTTGGCGGGAATACGGAACTGCGCCACCCATTGACCGAGTGCGTGCTGTATGGGGGCAGTCTTTGCCGCCTTGATCAACAGCCGCACGCGGTGACGCCCACGTATCCGGGCAACCGGCGCCGGCGCGGGGCCATAAACCTCGGCCCCGATCCTTTCAAGGGGAGCGATGTTTATGGCCATTTTTTCCGCCAGATCAAAGACTTCCGAGACATCTGGAGAGGACAGAACAATACCGGCGAGGCGCCCGAACGGGGGAACGCCCGCCGCTTTTCGCTGCGCGGCTTCGGCGCGCCAGAACCCGTCTTCATCCCCTGTCACGATCGCCCGAATGACGGGGTGATCGGGTTGATGGGTTTGCAATAGTGCGATCCCCTTGCGGTCAGCCCGCCCGGCACGGCCGGCAACCTGCCGCATCAACTGAAACGTTCGTTCGGCGGCGCGCAGATCCCCGCCCTGCAATCCAAGGTCGGCATCGATGACCCCGACCAGCGTCAGCAGGGGAAAGTTATGCCCCTTGGCCACGATCTGCGTGCCGATGATAAGGTCGGCCGCCCCGGACGAAATCTCGGTGATCCTTGCTTTCATCGCGCGCGCGCTCTGCGCCTGATCAGACGAAAGGATCGCCAGACGCGCGTCCGGAAACAGCGCGGTCGCTTCTTCGGCCAGACGCTCGACCCCCGGCCCGACCGGGGCCAGCGTGCCCGTGGCGCTGCATTGTGGGCAGGTCTTCGGCATGGGTTTGGTTTCGCCGCACTGATGGCACATCAGGCGTCCCTGAAAGCGGTGCTCAACCATGCGCGCGTCGCAATGCGCGCACCCGATCTGATGCCCGCAGGCCCGGCAGACCGTCAGGGGCGCATACCCGCGCCGGTTCAGGAACAAGAGCGCCTGTTCCCCGCGTCCAAGCCTTACGTCCACGGCTTGGGCCAGAACGGGCGATATCCAGTGACCGCGCGCGGGCGCATTTCGGCGCAGGTCGATCGTCGAAACGTCCGGCATTTCCGCCACGCCGAAACGCTCCTCCAGATCAAGACGCTGGTATTTCCCGGAACGCGCGTTCACCCAGCTTTCAAGCGACGGCGTGGCCGAGGCCAGCACGACCTGCGCCCCGGCAATGGACGCGCGCAAAACGGCCATGTCGCGCGCGTGGTAATGCACGCCGTCCTCTTGCTTGTAGGACTGGTCATGCTCCTCATCCACAACGATCAGGCCGAGATTCTGGAACGGCAAATAAAGCGACGAGCGTGCGCCAATGACCAGTTGCGCGCCGCCCTGCGCCACCATCCGAAAACAACGCCGTCGCTCGGTCTGGGTGACGCCGGAATGCCATTGCGCAGGGGTGGCCCCGAACCGGTCCTCGACACGTTCCAGAAATGCGGTTGTCAGGGCAATTTCGGGCAGCAACACCAGCGCCTGACGCCCCTGTTTCAGGCAGGCTGCAACCGCTTCTAGATAAACCTCGGTCTTGCCGGACCCGGTGACACCTTTCAAAAGCCATGTCGCATATTGGCCGCTTTCAACCCCGGCACAAATCGCTTGCGAGGCGGTTTTCTGGTCTTCCGAAAGCGCTTTTCCGGGGCGTTCATAATCCAGTCGAGGATAGGGCAAATCGCGCGGGGTTGCCTGTTCATCAACCACGCCCTGCTTGACCAACCCCTTGACAACAGACGAGGAAACCCCCGCCAGCCCGGCAAGTTCACCAAGGGTAAAGGCCTGATCGGGGCTGTCCTCCAACACCGCGATGACCCGTTCACGCGCGGACGTCATGCGATCAGGCTCGCCCTGACCAAGACGATAGACCAGCCGCATCGAAACCGGGTCCGTCAGCCCCGGCGACCGGGTGGCCAGACGCAGCATCGACGGCATCGCGCTTAGGGTATATTCAGAAACGCGGCTTAGAAAGTCCTGCATTTCCGCGCGCATCGGCGGCAGATCCAGAACGCCCGAAATCGCGCGGATCTTCTTGGGGTCATACCCGCCTTCCCCCTTTGACCACACAACACCCAAAACACGCCGGGGGCCAAGGGGAACCTCGACAAACGCACCCAGAAAACACCCCCCCGGCGGCGCCTTGTAATCCAGCAACCGATCCAGCGGCTGCGTGGTCAGAACGGCAACCAACTCTCCCTCGGCAAAGTGGGATTTCTCACACATGCAAGCACCAAAACCCCAAGGGGGGTTTTCGCAAGCAGAGACTTGGGTTAGCATCATCGCGAGCAACAATAGGCCGGGCTGAACCGGCCACCAACATTGAGAGCAGAAAAATGGATTTTTTCGCGGATACCGCAGAAATCGCAGAAATCGCTGCGCTGGCTGAAACCGGCATGGTCGACGGCGTCACCACCAACCCCTCGCTGATCCTGAAATCCGGGCGGGACATTCTTGAAGTCACAAAAGAGATTTGCGCCCTGATCGATGGCCCTGTCAGCGCCGAGGTCGTTTCCCTTA
>CAYXNM010000088.1:5614-11438 GCA_964466385.1 uncultured Rhodobacter sp.
AGACCCGGATTTTGGCGGCCTCGGCGCGCACGGTCAACCACATATCAGACTGCGCGCTGGTTGGGGCCGATGTCGTCACGGCACCGCCTGCGGTTTTGCGCAAACTGGCGGATCACCCGCTGACCGACAAAGGTCTGGCGGCGTTCATGAAGGACTGGGAAAAAACCGGGCAAAACATTCTCTGACGAAAAAATCGACTGGGGGCAGGCGAGCATGAAACAAAATAACGCGCTGGACAAGCTGCGCGATCAGCTGTTGGAGGACCCTGAATCCATCCTTCAGGATCAGGATCTGATGAAGGCGCTTGTGGACGCGAACGAGCGCCACCGGGCAGAAAACGTCGTGGATTTGCGCGGGGTCGCCATGGACCGGCTGGAGCGGCGCTACCAGCGGCTGGAGGATACCCACCAAAGCGTAATCGCCGCGGCGTACGAGAACCTTTCGGGCAACCGACAAATCCAGCGCGCTGTGCTGGCGTTGCTCGAACCCCTTGATTTCACGGAGTTCCTTAGAACGCTTCAAGGCGAAGTTGCGGACATCCTGCAGGTCTCGGCAATCCGGTTATGTCTTGAGTCCTCATCCTCCGGGCGAAAGACGCAAAGGCAGCTTGCACAGGAATACGGCGCGGTTCTGGGCTTTTTTGAACCCGGAAGCATCGAGGAATACCTGACATTCGGCCGCAACATGTCGGCGCGCGCGGTCACGCTCCGGCAGGTCTCGGCGGCGTCCGAAACGCTGTTCGGGGAAAAGGCGGCGTGGGTCCGGTCCGAAGCGCTGATGCGGCTTGACCTAGGGGCGGGCAACCTGCCGGGTATGCTGGCGCTGGGGTCGGAAGACGCCCATCAGTTTCACCCCAATCAGGGAACGGATCTGCTGAGCTTCCTTGGAGCTGCGTTTGAACGCGCCCTGCGGCGCTGGCTGGGCTGATGTCGCTGCCCGAGGGAACTTTCGCGCTTCTCCGGGACTGGCTCAACACGGCAAGTGCGCTTGGGCAGACCAACGAAAAAACCAACGAAAGCTATCGGCGCGATCTGGCGGGTTTCCTGCATTTCATGGAGGTTCACACCGCGGGACCGGCCAGCGTGTCAACGCTGAAGACCGTGTCGATCCGCGATATGCGCGCGTGGATGGCCTATGAGCGCCAGCGTGGATTGTCTGCGCGCTCGCTGGCGCGCGCCCTGTCTGCGGTCAAGAGTTTCTACAAATGGCTGGGCGAGCGACAGGAATTCGAACCGACCGCCGTTCTGGCGACCCGCGCCCCGAAATTCCAGCCCCGCCTGCCCCGCCCGGTCGATGCGAAAACGATTCCCACGATGATCGCCACCATTTCGATCCAGACCCACACCAACTGGATTTCCGCGCGCGATGTCGCCGTGGTGACGTTGCTTTACGGCTGCGGTCTGCGGATATCCGAAGCATTGTCCATCAACCGGGCAGACCTGCCGCTGGACGGCGTTCTGAAAATTCGCGGGAAAGGCGGCAAGGAAAGGCTGGTCCCGGTCATTCCGGCCGCCTGCCGCGCGGTCGAGGCTTACACCCGGCTTTGCCCGTTTATAACGGACGAAAACGGGCCGCTCTTTTTCGGAGCAAGGGGCGGGCGCCTTGGACCGCGCCCCATTCAGCGCGTCATGGAACAGGCAAGACTGCAACTCGGCCTGCCGGCCAGCGCGACTCCCCATGCCATGCGCCACTCCTTTGCCACGCATCTGCTGGAGGCGGGCGGAGATCTGCGAACCATTCAGGAACTGCTGGGACATGCCTCTTTGTCGACCACCCAGGCCTATACCGCCGTTGACAAGACCCGCCTGATGGAGGTTTACCGCAAGGCCCATCCCAGTGCCCGTGCAACAAGGGCGGCCGCCCCAAAACCGGTTGATGCGCGAAACGTGTGAAACTCTGGGCAAACGCGTCAGAAAGAGCTAATAACCCCCATGTCCCCAAGCCAGCGCGCCATCCTTGTTCACCTTTTTACCGCAACAGGCGCAGTGTTCGCGATGCTGGCCATGCTTGCCGCTGTCGATCACAAGTGGAGCCTGATGTACCTTTGGCTGGTGGTCGCCTTTATCGTGGACGGGATCGACGGCCCGCTGGCGCGCAAATACGACGTCAAGACCCATGCCGCACAGTTCGACGGCGTTCTTCTCGATCTGATCATAGACTATCTGACTTATGTGTTCATTCCCGCGTTTGCGCTCTTTCGCTCGGGGTTGTTGCCCGGCTGGACGGGTTGGATCTGCATCATCGTCATCACGTTCGGATCAGCCATGTATTTCGCCGATACGCGCATGAAAACGAAGGACAACAGTTTCGCCGGGTTTCCCGGTTGCTGGAACATGGTCATTTTGGTCCTTTTCGTGATCGAACCGAATTTCTGGATCATTCTGGGGATCGTGGTCGTCATCGCCGCCACGATGTTCACGCCGCTGGAATTTGTGCACCCTGTCCGCACCCGGCGCTGGCGCGGGGTGACGTTGCCGGTCGCCTTTGCGTGGACTTTCTTTGCCGGTTGGGCCGCGTGGATAGATTTTGTCGCGCACCCCGTGGTGATCACCGGTCTGGCGCTCAGCTCTGCTTACTTGTTGCTGGCCGGCATCCTGATGCAGATCATACCCGAGAAAAACGCAACTTCGTGAGCGCGTCAGACCCGCATGACAATGACGCCAAGGATGATCAGCCCGGCTGACGCCAGTTTCACCGCGCCTCCCCGTTCGCCGAAAAACATAACGCCGATCAGGACAGCAAAGAGGATCGAGGTTTCCCGCAATGCGCTCACCAACACGATCGGGGCAACGGACATCGCCCAGACGGCGATCCAGTAGGCCAGAAAAGAGGCCGCCCCGGCGGCGATTCCGCGCGCCCATCCCGACGCCGGGACCGGCACCGCCCAGCGCCCGCGAAAGACCAGAACCCAGGACAGGAAAAGGAACCCGTCCAGAAAGAACATCCACGCAACATAGGCAGTGACGTTCGTGGAAATGCGCGCACCAAGCCCGTCCACCAGCGTATACCCGGCCGTTGCCGCCGCCGAAGCCAGCGAAAACGTCAGCAGAAAACGCGATTCCCGGTTCGAAAAAACCCCGGAAGCCATGAACAAAACCCCGAGCGCCAACAAAAAAATCCCCGCATACTCGCGCGGTGTAACCACATCGGGAAGCAGAAGGATCCCGAATGCAGCCACGATCAGGGGCGCCGTCCCCCGCGCAATCGGATAAACGCGACTGAGGTCGCCGTGTTGATAGGCGTAGGTCAGCGCGATCTTGTATGAGGAATGAATACCAGCCGAGCCCAGCAACCACGGCCAGGATTCGCGGGCGGGGAACGGCAGGGCGATGGCCACTGCCAGCCCCATCAATCCCTGGCTTGTCGACATCAGCAGCATCGTCTGGAACTTGTCGCCGCCGGATTTCACCAGAGCATTCCAGGCGGCGTGAAAGGCGGCGGCCCCCAGAACCGCGAAAAAGACGACCGCCGTCACAAAAGCAACCCGGCCGCGTTTTCATGCCGCAACAGAAAGACTTTCGCCTCGACCCCGCCCGGCGCGGAAAAGCCGCCAAGACCGGCTGCACCCAAAACCCGGTGGCAGGGGATCAGGATCGGAATCGGATTGGCCCCGCAGGCGCGCCCGACCGCCTGGGGCGAGCCTTCGACATAATCCGCGATCTCACCGTACGTGCGGGTCTGGCCGAACCGGATCGACAGCAAGGCCTCCAGCACACCGTGTTGAAACGGAGTCGAGGGGCACGACATCGGGACGTCAAACCGCCGCAGGCGACCGTTGAAATAGGCCTCGATCTGCGCTTTGGCGTCGAGCAGGAGCGCGCAGGCATCGGCGCGGCCCTCCCCCGTTGCGCCCCAGGACAAACCGATTATCGCGTCGTTCTCGGCGCGCAGGGTCATGACCCCGAGGGGGCTGTCAAAGGACAGGGCTTGCATCGGCTCTCCTTGTGGAACACTCCGTCCGGGCGATCCGCCGCGAAACGCCGCGGCGTCTGTAACCATATGCACCGAATTTTCTCCGCAATTCGAGCACAAAATCCTGATCTGCCCTCAACGCCACGCGCGCAATCGCCACCGCACGGAGAGTTGATCAACGTTTATTTCGGCCCGCCCTGCGTTCGGGCAATATACGCCCATGAAAACCCGTGTGTTTCCCTCTGTCGCGCTTTGGCTGCTGATCACGATCGCGTTGGGGCTGCCCGGGTACGCACAAGGCGTGAACGGGTTGAAACGTGATTTTCCGAAAGCCGACCTGCAAACCCGCAACGTCGCGCTGCGCGAGCTTCGGTTTGACGGGACAACGCGCGATTCCATCCCGCCGATCCACGATCCGGTCTACCGGCAGGTGGCGGACGTGGACGACATCGGCCCGTTTGAACCCGTCATCAGCCTTGTGATCAACGGCGACGCGCGCGCCTATCCCTTGCGGATCATGCTGTGGCATGAGATCGTGAACGGCACGGTCGGCGGCGTTCCGGTTCTTGTCAGCTATTGTCCCTTGTGCAATTCCGGTGTCGTATTTGATCGTCGTCTGGGCGGGCGGGCGCTTGTCTTTGGAAACACCGGGCGCATCCGGCATCTGGACATGGTGATGTACGACAAGGGCAGCGAAAGTTTCTGGCAACAGTTCACCGGGGCGGCGATTGTCGGCAAACTGACGGGCAAGACGCTGCAGCCCCTGCCATCGCGGCTGGAATCGCTTGCTTCTTTTCGCGCCCGCGCGCCCGGGGGGCGTGTACTTGTTCCCAACGATCCTTTTGCCCGGCCCTATGGCGCATCGCCTTACCGCGGCATGGATACCGGCCCCGCCCCCCGCCTGATGCAAAACTATCGCCTGCCGGTTGGAATCGGGGCGACCGATTACGTGGTTGTCATCGGCAACGCTGCCTGGCCGTTAAAGACATTGCGCAAGAAGGGTGCCGTGGTCTCCGGACCGCTGACCCTGCGTTGGCAAAAAGGGCGGAATTCGATCCATGACACGCAAATCATCGCGAACGGGCGCGACCTTGGCAATGTGACCGTAACCAACGCACAAGGCGATGATGTCCCGCACGATGTTGTCTTTGCCTTTGCTTTTTCGGCCTTCCGGCCGCAAGGTGAATGGATGACCGGACAGGACAACTGATGCGCTTGGTATTTCTGCCTGTGCTCACCCTATGGTTTGTGCTGTTCCAGGGGACGGTCACACAGGCCCAACTTGGCCAGATCACGACACGTCCCGCCAAGCTGGCGCGCTATGCCAATGACGGGGCGACGCTGGGCTTTGTCGCGGCGGCCGTTACCGAATTGGGTGCATGCGCGCGCGCGCTCGAATTCTCCGAGCTTAGCCGCGGATCGGTCCAGATCCTGGAAATCATCTGCCAGGAGGGCGAGGACACACGTCTTGCGCGCCTGACATTCATCCGCATCAGCGCCCCGGGCAAGGTCATTTCCTATCGACCGTTTCGCGTCGAATTCCTGCCCTGATCATGCTTTGCATTCAGTGCGCGGGCTTGTAGGTGGCCGCGCGTTGCGGTTTTGCGTTTCCCGCACGATTATACCGACGGCCCGACTGATTGACCCTCTGAATTGCGTGTGGGCAGGGCCGCTTCTGGCGGCCTGAACGGGGTGTTGACGATTGGCCCGGTGCAATCCTTCCCCGCACGGCCCAGCGCCTGCCCGTGGGGTGGCGCCCGCAACGCCAGTTTGGGGTACTTTATCCCGGCAAAGCCCGAACGAACTCAACGGAATGCGCGACATTCGCGAATGCGTCAGCCCGCCGGGACGGGCAGGCGCAGGGCCGGGGCGCTTTCAGCGCCTGTTAACCGGCCCGGGGAAAACCTCAACG
>CAYXNM010000089.1:0-10933 GCA_964466385.1 uncultured Rhodobacter sp.
TGCCGGCATACGCCTGACACCAACGACCGCGCGATGCGGCATCTACAGCTACATGATACGCGACGCCCAGAAAGGCCTGCTTGAGTCCATTCCACGGGATCTTTTGTATTTTGACGCGCCGGTTGCCCCCCATATCTGGGAATCATCGCGGGTTTTCGTCTCAAAGAATGTGCCGGCGAACAAACGCATGCGGGTGCAGGCCAACCTGATGGGGGAAATGATCTCGGCATCCCGGACACTTGGCGCCACCCAGATCCTGGGCCTTGTCCCGGCGGTCTGGTCGCGCTGGATCGGGCGGCTTGGTCTTGATGCGGAACCGGCTGGCCCGAAGATGGACATTGACGGCACCAACACCCAGGTGGCCCTGATGCATCTCGCTGCGAACCTGCACTGATCGTGCCCTTTTTTATGTTATGAGTTTTCTCCTCCATTCCCCTTGACTGGGGAGGAGGAGGCCTTACCCCCCCGGCCAAAGAACAAGACCAATGCGACCATCCGAAGATGCGTCGCGGCCAGAGGATTGCGGCTTTCGGATCGGGCCCGCTGCCTTTAGACTGATGCCATGACCGATCTCTTTGATCTTTCGCCCCTGCCGGGCAAATCCGACACCGCCCCGCGACCGCTCGCAGACAGGTTGCGGCCCGCCTCGCTTGACGAGGTCATCGGCCAGTCACAACTTCTGTCCGACGATGGGCCCTTGCGGACAATGCTGGCCACCGGGTCCCTGTCGAGCATTGTTTTCTGGGGACCGCCGGGCGTGGGGAAAACGACGATCGCGCGCTTGTTGGCCCGTGAAACCGACCTCTCGTTTGTCCAGATCAGCGCGATATTCACCGGGGTTCCCGACCTTAGAAAAGTATTCGACGCTGCCAGATTGCGGCGCGGGAACGGGCGCGGCACATTGTTGTTCGTTGACGAAATCCACCGGTTCAACAAGGCCCAGCAAGACGGTTTTCTGCCGCTGATGGAGGATGGCACGATCATTCTGGTCGGGGCGACCACTGAAAACCCGTCCTTTGAACTCAACGCGGCTTTGCTTTCGCGCGCGCAGGTTCTGGTGCTCGAACGTCTGACACTGGCGGAACTGGAGCTTCTCGCGCAGCGCGCCGAAGCAGATCAGGGCGATCCGCTGCCCGTCACGCCACAGGCACGTGACTCCATGCTTGAAATGGCCGATGGCGACGGGCGCGCCCTGTTGAACATGCTGGAGCAGTGTTTTTCCTGGGCCGACCCGGGGCCGGTTGACGTCGATCAGCTGGCCGCCCGCCTGTCCCGCCGCGCGCCAAGGTATGACAAGTCGGGCGACACGCATTACAACCTGATTTCCGCTTTGCACAAATCGGTTCGCGGGTCTGATCCGGACGCTGCCCTTTACTGGCTGGCACGTATGCTCAAAGGGGGCGAGGATCCGCGCTATCTGGCGCGCCGCATCACCCGGATGGCAATCGAGGATATCGGCCTTGCCGATCCAGAGGCCCAGACCCTTTGCCTGCATGCCTGGGAAACCTACGAACGACTGGGCAGCCCCGAGGGAGAACTGGCGCTTGCACAGGCGGTGATCTATCTGTCGCTTGCCCCAAAATCCAATGCCGCTTACGCCGCGTTCCGCAACGCGATGAAATCGGCGGCGGAAAGTGGTTCGGAACCCCCGCCCAAACACATTCTGAATGCGCCCACAAAGATGATGAAAGATCTGGGGTACGGCGATGGATACAGTTATGACCACGATCAGGACGACGGTTTTTCGGGGCAGAACTATTTTCCCGACGGAATGGCGCGCGGTGTTTATTACCTGCCCGTGGAACGCGGGAACGAGCGGGAACTGAAGAAGCGACTGGATTTCTTCCTGCGGCTTCGGGCAAAGCGGTCAACCTCTTGACAACCGGCCTGACCTCAGGCCTTTGCTGAACCGGAAAATACCGCGGTGATCTGATGTTCTGGACAATCCTCTTTGTGGCGCTCGGCGGCGCACTTGGCGCCTCGGCGCGATACCTGACGGGCATTGCGGCTGCGCGCGCCCTCGGGACGGCGTTTCCCTTCGGCACGTTGTCAGTCAACATCATCGGTTCGTTCGTCATGGGTGTGGCGTTTGTCTTTCTCATGACGCGCGAACAGGAGGCCCTGCGGTTCGTTCCTTTCGTCATGACGGGCTTGCTTGGCGGATTCACGACTTTTTCGGCTTTCTCGCTCGACTTCTGGCTGCTGATCGAACGCGAGCGGTTGGTGTCGGCCGGTGTCTATCTCGGCGGGTCGGTCGTCCTGTCGGTATTCGCGCTGATCGCGGGCGTTTATATTGCACGGGCGATCGCGGGATGAGTGGCGTTCAGACACTGACCGTCGGACCTCAGGAGGCGGAACAACGCCTTGACCGCTGGTTTCGCCGTCAGTTCGCCCATATTGGGCAGGGCCGCATCGAAAAGCTCTGCCGGAAGGGAGAGATCAGGGTAGACGGGCACCGGGTCAAGGCGTCAACCCGGTTGGAACCGGGGCAACTCGTGCGTGTCCCGCCTTTGCCCGAACCCTCCGATCAGGGGCCGGTGCGCGTTCAGACGCCGAAAATATCCCCTGCGGACGAAGAGATGATCCGGCAGGCGGTGATCTATCGCGACGACCATATCATCGCCCTCAATAAACCACCGGGATTGCCGGTTCAGGGGGGGTCGGGCCAGACCCGGCATGTGGACGGGCTGGCCACGGCGCTGAAATTCGGGTTTGATGAAAAGCCCAAACTGGTTCATCGACTTGACAAGGACACCTCGGGTGTCCTGCTGCTGGCCCGGACAAACCGAATGGCCACGGCGCTGACGCGGGCGTTCCGCGCGCGAACAACACGCAAGATATATTGGGCGGCCGTTGCGGGCAGTCCGTCGCCCAATATGGGAACGATCCGGTTCGGGCTGGTGAAAGCCGCAGGTCACGGGCCAAACGGTGCGGGCGAAAAGATGGTTTGCGTTCATCCAGACGACATGCACCGGACCGCAGGTGCCAAGAACGCGACGACGGATTATGCAGTTCTGGAAGAAGCGGGCAAGCGCACCTCGTGGGTTGCGCTGGTGCCGGTCACCGGGCGAACGCACCAGCTGCGCGCCCATATGGCCGAAATCGGTCACCCGATCGTGGGGGATGGCAAGTACGGCACCAACCGTCAGACCAACGAGGGGGACGGCTGGGGTGCGCAACTGGGTGGAGGGTTGAGCCGCAAGCTGCATCTCCATGCGCGAAGCCTGCGATTTGAACACCCGGAAACCGGGGCGGCGCTGGTGCTGACAGCGCCCCTGCCCGAGCACATGAAAAACACGTGGGAAACATTATCGTGGTCCGTGAAATGGGCTCCGGACGATCCCTTTCTTCACGCTTAGTCAGGGGACAGGACCGTGGCCTTTCAGCCTGCCCGAAGATTTTGGACCGAAGCGCAGGTCACCGAACTGCGCGATGGATATGGAGTTGCGCTCGATCAGGCGGCGCTAAAAACGCGGCGCGGCGCCGAACTGGTTCTGCCGACGCGAGAGCTTGCCGAACTGGTCTGTCAGGAGTGGCAAGGGCAGGATGATACGATCGACCCCCTGGGGTTTTCGATGACGAACCGGGCTTTCCATGCGGGCGACCTGACCGACACGGAACGCGACGCGCTGATCGCCGCGCTTGCGAATTATGCCGACAGTGACCTCGTCTGTTATCGCGCCACGCACCCGCAGGAACTTGTCAACCGGCAGGCCGTGGCATGGGATCCGCTGCTGGACTGGGCAAGCGATGAATTCGGCGGCAGGCTGGCGGTAACATCGGGCGTCGTTCATGTCGGTCAGGACACCCGCCTCCTGGAAAACCTGGCCGGTCCGGTGCACGAAATGTCCGCATATGATCTGGCCGGTTTCAACGAACTGGTGACATTGCCTGGGTCACTCGTCGTGGCGCTGGCGGCCATATCCGGCGGGTTTGAAATCGGAGACCTCTGGGCGCGGGCAAATGTGGATGAGGTTTGGCAGGAGGAGAATTGGGGAATAGACGATGAAGCGACGGAACGGAATGCCCAACGAAAGCAGTCGTTTCTGCAAGCGCACGCGTTTTTTCATGCTTCGCGACGGCGAATCCCCCGGATCGCTGATTCTAAGGCACATTCGACGAAACACGATCCCTGATGACCGGATTGGCAAAACAACACCAGAAAAACACTGAATCTAAACATTAGTTTAGTTAACGCGGGGTTAAGTGCCCAATGCACCCTTGACCTAGGGGGTGACTTTTGTGCAAATCGTCTGTGCTGGGATGCTCTGCTCCCCAGCCTAAAATGAAATCCGGCTTTCACGGCCGGACAGTCGCCCGGACAAGGGCGATACATCAGGAAGAGGTAACAAATGAAAAAATCCGTATTTATCGGCGCGCTGACAGTTGCAGGTCTTGCAGCTGGTGTGGCATCCGCCGGCACCATGGCAGACGTACAAGCGAAAGGCTTCCTTCAGTGCGGCGTTTCGACTGGTCTCGTCGGCTTTGCTGCACCTGACGCAAATGGTAACTGGGATGGCTTTGACGTCAGCGTTTGTCGCGCTGTTGCCGCTGCCGTTCTTGGCGATCCGCAAGCTGTCAAGTTCACACCGACAACTGGTAAGACACGCTTCACAGCGCTGGCTTCCGGCGAAGTGGACATGCTGGCCCGGAACACCACCTGGACCTTCAGCCGCGACGTTGACCTGAAGTTTGAATTCGTTGGCGTTAACTACTACGACGGCCAAGGCTTCATGGTTCCCAAAGAACTGGGCGTTGCTTCGGCAAAAGATCTGGACGGCGCGACTGTCTGCATCCAAACCGGTACAACGACCGAGCTGAACCTGGCGGACTTCTTCCGCTCCAACAACATCAGCTACGAGCCTGTGCCGATTGAAACAAACGCTGAAGCTCAGCAGCAGTACCTTGCTGGCGCTTGTGACGTTTACACGACAGACGCATCCGGCCTGGCCGCAACGCGCGCAACTTTCGAAAACCCCGACGCACACACGCTGCTGCCGGAAATCATTTCGAAAGAGCCGCTTGGCCCGCTCGTACGGCACGGCGACAACCAGTGGGGCGACGTTGTTCGCTGGACACTGAACGCGCTGATCTCGGCTGAAGAACTGGGTGTCACCTCGGCGAATATCGACGAGCTGTCCAAAGGTACCAACAACCCTGAAGTCAACCGTATGCTCGGCACCGAAGGTGACTTGGGCGGAATGCTTGGTCTTGACAAAGAATGGGCACGGCGTGCGATTTCTGCTGGTGGCAACTACGCGGAAATCTTCGAGCGTAACATCGGCTCGTCCACTCCGGTTGGTCTGGCACGCGGTCTGAACGCTCTGTGGAGCGATGGCGGCATCCTCTACTCGCCTCCTTTCCGTTAATAGTCTCTGGTTAAGGGCGCGGCCAAGGCCGCGCCCTTTTCATATGCAAAATCCGAATACCAAATGGATGTCGCTTGTGTTAATGAGGACGTAGAACGATCCTCTAACGGGTGATTTTTCGGGGAAGAACAACAGGGGGCGCAGCAATATGACTGCAACGATAGACGTGCCGAAAGACGGCTTTCGGCTGAGCATGCTGATCTACGATACGCGGTATCGGTCCATGACCATCCAGATCTTCGCACTGATCGGGGTCTTGCTGGCCATTTGGGCGCTGATCAACAACACGATGCAGAACCTGGAGGCGCTGGACAAGACACTCGGGTTCGGGTTTCTGGGGGAGCCTTCGAGCTATGACATCAACCAGAAACTGCTGGAATACAACAGCCGCGACACCCATTTGCGTGCGTCCTTTCTGGGCCTTCTGAACACGCTGCTGGTGGCCGCCCTCGGGTGTTTTACCGCGACCGTGATCGGTGTCCTTGTCGGGATCCTGCGCCTGTCCAGCAACTGGATCGTTTCGCGCCTCATGTCGTTTTATGTCGAGGGCCTGCGAAATGTGCCCGTTTTGCTGTGGATCATCCTGACCATGGGCATTTTCATCGAAACTTTCCCTGCCCCGAGAGAGTTCAAGGGTGAAGATGCAGTTGCCACGATGAAGGTGTTTGACTCGGTCGCGCTGACCAATCGCGGCGTTTACATTCCCGAACCGCTGTTTTCCCGGTCCCTTGGCGATATTCATCTGTTTGGCGAGTCCAGCCTCAGGTTTGATGTCAGTCTGGATCTTGTCGCCTTCCTGATCGTGCTGATCGGCGGCATCATGGCCGCGCGCTATGTCAAACGTCGCGCTGACAGAATACAGGAGGTGACCGGCATACGCCCGGTCACATGGTGGCAGCGGCTGGCGTTGATCTTCGGACCGGCCCTGATCTTGTTATTCCTCCTTGGGTTCTACCTTGGGTACCCGGAACTGAAAGGGTTCAACTTCAAGGGCGGGATCTATGCGCGGAATTCGCTGATTGCGCTCTGGCTGGCGCTGTCGCTTTATACTGCGGCGTTCATTGCCGAGACTGTTAGGGGCGGCATCATGGCCATTTCGACAGGTCAGACCGAGGCCGCAGCGGCGCTTGGATTGAGACCGGGTAAGATCATGAACCTTGTGGTCCTGCCGCAGGCCCTGAGGGTCATTATCCCTCCATTGATCTCACAATACCTTAACCTGACCAAAAACTCGTCGCTGGCGATTGCCGTGGGGTATATGGACATCACCGGCACGCTGGGGGGCATCACGCTGAACCAGACCGGGCGAGAGCTTGAATCCATCATGTTGATGATGCTGATCTACGTGACCATTTCACTGTCCATTTCCGGAGTGATGAACTGGTACAATGAATCCGTTAAGATGAAGGAGCGCTGAGATGTCAGACGTAGGTTATGTCCGCACGGATATGCTGCCTGAAAAAGAGGCACCCGCTTCCACTGTCGGTCTCATAGGGTGGTTGCGCCACAATCTGTTCAGCAGTTGGATGAACGGAATTCTGACGGTGTTTGCAATCGTCTTCATCGGAAGCATCCTTTACGGTATCATTCCTTGGATATTCCGGTCATCCTGGACCGCGAATTCACTGAACGACTGTCGCGAAGCGATCAGCCTGGCGTATGGTGATGGCGTCAAAGGTGCCTGTTGGGCAGTCATCCGCGAGCGCTATCTTCAGTTGCTCTTTGGGTTTTACCCGTCCAATCTTTACTGGCGCATCGAACTGGCTTTTGTCGGATTGTTTGTTGCACTGGCGCCGATCCTGTTTGCCGGCGCCCCGCGAAAGGTGCTGTACTTTTCGGCGGTCTATCCTTTCTTTGCCGTTTGGATGCTGTGGGGCGGATCAATCTGGATGCCGCTGATGGCGATGGCCGGCTTTGGTGCCGGATATCTGGGTTACACCTTTCTGTCCCGTGCATTCGGCCCGCTGGCGGGAACGATTGCGGCTTTTGTTGCCCCGGTTCTTTGGTGGTGGTTTTTGGCTTCACCTGTTGGCCACGGCCTGGAAGCCATCATCCCGATGAGCATCGAAGCCGTCGAAAGTGCGCGGTTTGGCGGTTTCATGTTGTCGGTGACGATCGGAGTCACGGGCATCGCCCTTTCGCTGCCGGTTGGGGTCGTTCTTGCGCTTGGACGGCAATCCGACCTTTGGTTCCTCAAGACGATTTGTGTCGGGTTTATCGAATTCATTCGCGGGGTGCCGCTGATCACGCTGTTGTTCGTGGCCTCGACGCTGCTCAACATCTTTCTGCCGCCGGGCACGACGTTTGATATCATCCTGCGCGTCATGATCATGGTGACGCTGTTTTCATCAGCCTACATGGCCGAAGTTGTTCGGGGCGGTCTGGCAGCCTTGCCGCGCGGACAATACGAAGCGGCCGACAGCCTGGGCCTTGATTACTGGAAAGCACAGCGGCTGATCATCATGCCGCAGGCGCTGAAAATCTCGATCCCTGCAATCGTTGGCAACTTTATCGGATTGTTCAAGGACACCACGCTTGTGATGATCATCGGATTGATGGACCCCTTGAATCTGGCCAACGCGATTCGCGCCAACCATGAATGGAATGGCATTATCTGGGAATTGTACGGCTTCATCGCACTGATGTTTTTCACCGTCTGTTTCTCGATGGGTCGCTATTCAATGTACCTGGAGCGCAAGCTCAAAACCGGACACTAAGAAAAGAGGAGCATTCAAATGTCTCAGGCAGAAGAACGCGAAATCGATCGTTCGCAAATGAAAGTGTCCGACGAGGTCGCTATTCAGATCACCGCGATGAACAAGTGGTACGGGGCGTTTCACGTCCTGCGCGACATCAACCTGACGGTTCAGCGCGGCGAACGCATCGTCGTCTGCGGGCCTTCGGGCTCAGGCAAATCCACGCTGATCCGTTGTATCAACGCACTGGAAGAGCATCAGGAAGGCCATATCATGGTCGACGGGACCGAGCTTTCCTCGGACCTCAAGAACATCGACAAGATCCGGTCCGAAGTTGGCATGTGTTTCCAGCACTTCAACCTCTTCCCGCATTTGTCGATCATGGACAATTGCACACTTGCCCCGATCTGGGTGCGCAAGATTCCCCGCAAGGAGGCCGAGGAAACGGCCATGCATTTCCTCACGAAAGTGAAAATACCCGAGCAGGCCGACAAGTTCCCCGGCCAGTTGTCCGGTGGTCAGCAGCAACGTGTGGCCATCGCGCGCAGCCTGTGCATGCAGCCCCATATCATGCTGTTTGACGAACCAACCTCCGCACTTGACCCGGAGATGATCAAAGAGGTTCTGGACACCATGATCGAGCTGGCCGAGGACGGTATGACGATGATCGTGGTAACGCACGAAATGGGCTTTGCCAAACAGGTCGCCAATCGGGTGATTTTCATGGATGCAGGGCAGATCGTTGAACAGAACGACCCGGAAGAGTTCTTTGGCAACCCCCAAAGCGACCGTACCAAGCTGTTCCTGAGCCAGATTCTGGGTCACTGATCCATCATCGCCGAAAAACTGCGAATAACCCCGGCCGGACGGTCGGGGTTATTCGTTGAGGTCGCGCGGTATGACGTAATCCAGGAAGACGCCGGTTCCCATTTGCAGATCGTCCCAGATGTCGGTCCTGAATTCCAGCACCGTGGTCGCGGCGGTCGGATACTTTTGAAACATGTCATGAAACGGTGGAGGGTCGCGGCGAAGGCGTCGCACGAAATCGCCAATGCCCGGCATGTGCCCCAGCAAAAGCACGTCATCCGCGTTTGCGGTCCGCAGGACGTCGAAAATTTCGTCTGCGCTGGCAAGATACAGCAGCCGCTCAAAGCGCACGTCCGCGACGGGGGCAAGTTCGCCCGCCGCGATCTCCCATGTCTCGCGGCATCTGAGCGCGTCCGATGAGATGACCTGCTGCGGCTGATATCCCTTTCTTGACAGCCATCGCCCGATTTTCCCGGCAGCACCGCGGCCGCGTTCGTTCAGCGGCCGATCTTTGTCGGGAAGGTCGGAGTTTGCCCAGCTCGATTTCGCGTGACGCACAAGGATCAGTCGTTTCATGGATCAGCCTTATTGTGAAAGAACCGCATATGATGCGCGGATTGGGCCTCCAACCTGCCATAGTTTTGACTGACCGGGCAAGACCGGCGGACCGCACAACCTTGTCGCAGGCAAGTCTGCCGACCGGGCCCGTCGAGAAACCCGTGACAGGCCGGGACATCATACCCCTCTGCGCCCAGGGCACCTGCGGGGCAGGCCTGCTGGCACGGTCTGCCTTCACATGTCTCACAGGGTGAAAGTGCGGTTTCCTCAGCAAGGTCGAAGGCCTTATCAAAAGCAAGCGCCCCGCGGAACGACGCAAAAAGCCCGGCCTCGTCGTGGATCAGCAGCCCCACCCTTGAGACCCAGGTGCGTCCTGTCTTCAATGCCCACGCGACGAAGGGCTGGTAGGGTGGCCCGCCAAAGGGAAAAAGCGCCTCGGCGCCCAGTTCCCGCGCGATTTCGCCGATTGCATGGCGCGACCAGTTGTCCACGGGGTCCGGGCCGGAGAAATGCCGCGATTGCGTGAGGGCGCCCCAAAACCCCGGTTCAGCAGGGCCAAGAAGGACGAGTGTGCGGCACTCCGGTGCCGCGCCGTCTCCGGGGGTCGGATGAAAAGCCCCGAACACCGCAAGATGATGGCGCGCGCTCTGTTGTTCCACCTGGGTCAGGTTCATTTGCGAAAAAATGGCAGGGCCAGCGTCCAGCCGATGCGTGCAGGCCTTTCATCCTGCCAGTTCAGTCCCGTTGTCATGGCCTGGTGTCCGCCCTCGGGTTGAGGGGTATATGTCCGGAACAGCCGGTCCCAGATCGAGAGGGCAAACCCGTAATTCGAATCGTGCTCCTCGCGGCGCGTCGAATGATGAACGCGGTGCATGTCGGGCGTCACCAGAAACAGTCTGATCATCTTGTCGGCATTTTTTGGCAGCCGGAAATTCGCGTGGTTGAACATCGCCGTTCCGTTCAAGAGGATTTCAAAAAGAATGACCGCCACCGCAGAAGGCCCCAGCAAATAGACCAGCACGATCTTGAGCAACATGGAAAAGCCGATTTCGACAGGATGAAAGCGCAGAGCGGTTGTTACATCCATGTCCCGATCCGCGTGATGAACCCGATGAAAGCGCCACAACAGGGGAATTTTATGGGTCAGCAGATGTTGAAACCAAATGGCAAAATCCAGCAACAGCACGGCCAGAACAAGTTCGATCCAAACAGACCAGTCCGTGAGATTGAACAGCCCCCATCCCACAATGCGGGCGTCAAACGCAGCCCCAACGGCCAGAAACGGCAAAACCCGGCCCATCATCTGAAGGGTGAACGTATTCAGAACGACAAGGCCAAGATTGGTGACCCATCGATCGCCTCGTTTCTGAACACGGGGTTTTCGGGGGAACGTGGCCTCGGTCAGGGCAAACACGGCGAACAGCCCAAGAAACGTACCAAGCCGGATCAGAGATTCGTTTTCCATACGCGCAAACTGTTCCAGACGTGTGGAAATGGCAAGTC
>CAYXNM010000090.1:0-10839 GCA_964466385.1 uncultured Rhodobacter sp.
GAAACGAGAGTGACAGGCCCGCACCCGCGGCGACAACATCGGATTTCCTGAGCGGTTTGCGCGCCTCGCTTCGTGTCGAGCAGCCGCATCCGCAGGAGGAAGAGATCGCGGATGCGTCCGTCCCGGAAACCACCCAAACCGGCGAGGACGCGCTTGAGGGCCACGCCGAAGACAGCGCCGAAGACAACGCGGTCGCCACAGGTGATGAGGTCGAGAATGCCGCTTCGCCCTTCCGGGTGTCGGGTGGAGCCTTTGATGAGGCCCGCGGTGACGTCCAGGAAGACAGCGAAACCGATGCCGGGGAAATTGAAGAGATTGAAGGGAACGAACCTTCGACGATCAATTTCACCGAGGAAGATTCGATCATCGACGAGGAGACGCTGCGCGACATCGTATCGGAAATGGTGCGCGAGGAATTGCAGGGCGAACTGGGTGATCGCATCACGCGCAACGTGCGCAAACTGGTGCGACGCGAAATTCAAAGGGCGCTGGCCACGCGCGAGTTCGAATAGAGCGCAATCCGAAAAGTGGGAACCGGTTTTCGGAGTGAATTGCGCGTAAAACCAATAAGATAGAGCCGCCCCGCCGACTGAGGTAAAAAGGACGCGGCTCTAGCAGCGGACATTCGCGGGGGCCTCAGCGCGCCAGCCGCAGGATAAGATCCAGATCAAGATGTGTCTCCAGGTGCGCCGCCAGCGCCTCAAGGGCGGTCTCAACCGCTGGCTCGTAATCAAATCCGGAAACCGGTGCTCCCATCTCCTCAAAATAAGCAGCGCGAAAGGCGCCCGAGGAAAACAGGCCGTGCACATAGCAGCCCCGCACACGGGTGTCGGCGGACTGGGCGCTGTCGTGTCGCGCGCCGACGCGCAACCATGAACGCGCGCAATCCGGACCGGTGGTTTTCCCGATATGTATCTCGTAACCGTTGAGCAACAGGCCATTGGGCGCATATTCCGCCTGCACATTTTCCAGGCGCTTTTCCGCGTGCATTTCCGTGACCACGTCAAGATGGCCCAGCCCCTCAACGCGGCGTGCAGGCCCTTCGATGCCGTCCGGGTCGCAGATTTCCTTGCCCAGCATCTGGTAACCGCCGCAAATCCCCAGAACCCGGCCCCCCCGCCGGATATGGGCCGCCAGATCGATGTCCCAGCCCTGTGCGCGGAAAAATGCCAGATCGGCAATCGTGGATTTCGTTCCCGGGATCAGGACCAGATCGGCATCCCCCGGCAAGGGGCGCCCCGGCCCGATCATTTCCAGCCTGACCATGGGTTCCTGCGCCAGAGGGTCAAGATCGTCGAAATTGGCGATCCGTGACAGTTTCGGCACGGCGACCCTGACCGGCCCCTCGCCGGACGAACGGATATCCATCATGTCTTCCGCAGGCAGCACGCCCGCGCTGTCGAACCACGGAACGACCCCAAGTGCGTGCCAGCCGGTTCGCGAAACGATCTGGTCAAGGCCCCGTTCGAACAGGTGCGGGTCGCCACGAAACTTGTTGACGATGAAACCCACGATCCGGTCACGATCCGCGCGCCCGAGAACCGCACCCGTACCCACGATTTGCGCGATCACGCCCCCCCGGTCGATGTCACCGGCCAGCAATACGGGCACGTCGCCCGCCTCGGCAAATCCCATATTCGCGATATCCCCGTCACGCAGGTTTATTTCCGCAGGGCTGCCCGCGCCTTCAACGACGACCAGATCACTGGTTTTCCTCAACCGCTCAAAGCTTTCCATAACCGCGTTCAGCAGTCTTGGTTTCAGTTTCGGGTATTCGCTGGCCTTGACGGTTGCCAGCCTCTTTCCCTGAAGAACCACCTGCGACCCGATTTCACTTTCCGGTTTCAACAACACCGGGTTGAGGTCCGAATGTGGGTCCGTCATGGCGGCGCGCGCCTGCAATGCCTGCGCGCGCCCGATTTCGCCCCCGTCGACCGTAACGGCGGCGTTGTTTGACATGTTCTGAGGCTTGAAAGGCCGGACCGTCAGCCCGCGTTTCCAGTAGGCGCGGCAAAGCCCGGCCACCAGGAGCGACTTGCCGACATTTGAGCCGGTGCCCTGAATCATGATTGATTTGCCCAATTGCGCCCCCGCATATTTCCGTTCGGATTATACGATTTCGGAGCGAAGTAAAGCTTCAACGCGCGCGTGCGCAATCGGTCATGCGATGTCAGAAGCCGCAGACTCGGCCTCTCCGATCACGCTGGGGTGGATGTATTCCGATTGCCCCTGCAAGGGAACGCGTTTGCGCCGGTAAAGGAAATATTTCGAGATGCCGCGATAGCACCCGTGGGCCGGGGCGTTCCGGTCGGTTTCGAACCGGTCACGCCAGCCCGACGGCAGGTCGAGCCCGCGTTTTTGGGCGCGCTCCAGCATCCAGACCAAAGGAATGTTGCTAAGCTTCCTTGCCGCTGGAAAATCCCCGATCTGCCCGCCCACGTCAGCATGCGCACCCCGGAACCAGGCTTGCTCCAGATGGCCGTGCCATCCTTCGCGGCAGGACCAGAGAACCGGTTTGAACGCCGTCCGGTTCTCGTCGAGCGCAAGCGCGTGAAACCCATTGCGCGTGGCCTCTCCCAGCGCTTCATCGTGAAACTCGGTCGGTTGCGGCGCCAGACGCCACAGGATCGGGTACTGGATGCCCAGCGCCTTGACCGTGTCCCAAACGCCGATCATTTCGATTTCCACGTCCTTACGGCAATGAACGCGACGAAAAGCCCGCGCAGAGTTCTTGGCGGCATCACCCTGATAATATCGGAAGACCTGTCGGATATTGCTTTCGGTTGCACTTCCCGGCGACAACAATCCAACCCTGTCAATGACCCCGGCAAGCGAGCGGACCGCATACGCACCGCGGGAAAATCCGAAAAGGAAAATCTTGTCGCCGGGGCGGTAGCGGCTGGCGATGAACCCGTAGGCGCGGCGGATTTGCCCGTTGATCCCCACGCCCGCCGCCAGATCCACCATGGAACGCCAGTTGCACCACTGGATACCCTCCTCATACCAGAGCGACAGTTTTGGCGACGGTGCCATTTCACAGAGCAGTTTGTATGTCAGCCCCGCATTGCTTTCGTTGTCATGGCTGAGGCTGCTGAGCGTGCCATCCATGATAACGACGTGCTGAAGAGGTTGACGGGTCATGACGAACCCAGATTGGCAGAAACCGCCCGGCAGGCAAAGTCAATTTCGCGACAGATCACAAGACGGTCAAAATTGCGCAACGGTGATCGTCTTGTGGCCGCCATAACCGTTGAAGCCCGTTGAAAGCGCCGCCCCGTACGCGCCCGCGCTGGGAAACAAGACGTAATCGTCCTCGGACAAATGTGCCGGAAGGGAAACCCCTGACGGCAGAACGTCGAGCGAATCGCAGGTCGGGCCGAAAACGGTGCGTGTGCAGCGATCACCCTGCATGACGCGCCCCTGTCGATCAAGCGCGCGGATGCCTGCTGGCACCCCGATGGAGGGAAGCTCGGCCAGACCGCCGTAAATGCCGTCGTTCAGAAAGACCTCGCCCCCTGGCCCCAGCGACTTGACCCGCGTCGCCAGAACAAACGCATCCGCAACCATCGCGCGACCGGGCTCGCAAACCAATTGTGGCGGGTCCTGTGGAAACGCGTTGTTCACCGCCTCTGCGATTGTGGAAAAAATCAGGGCAAGACCCGGTGTTTCACCTTCGCGCTCCGCCGGGAACCCGCCGCCGACGTTCAGACGTGTCAGGCGGGTGTTCGCGCTGCGCGAAACGGCGGCGCACGCGGCGATATACTGTCCCCAGGCCTTGGGATCACTGCATTGGGTGCCGGGATGGAACGTCATCGAGGCAACCATGCCAAGGTCGCGCACGCGTTTCAGAAGGGCCGCGCATTCTGTGGGATCGGCCCCGAACTTTTCGCCGAAATGATAGGCCGCCCCGGTGACGGGCAGGGCCAGACGAACGGAAATTTCGATGTTACGGTCCTTTGCGCGCGCCGCGATTTTTTCAAGCTCGTGCATGCGATCGACCGAAAAAACACGAATGCCGGCGTCAAGGGCCTGCATGATTTCACGGTTCGAGCGCACCGGGTTGTGGTAGTGAAGTGCCGCATCCGGAACCGTTTGCTTCACAAGATCGACTTCGGCCGGCGAGGCGACATCAAACGCCTTCAGGCCCGACAGATGCAACGAGTCCAGAACCGCACAGGCCGGATTGGCCTTGACCGCATAGGTAACCAGGCCCGGAAAACCACCCAGAAACGAACCCGCCGTTTCGGTAAGACGCGCGGGCGAGAAGAAAAGAACGGGGGCATCGGGTTCTATCGACCGGATGTATTCACCCGGTGATCGCCAGATCGGTTTTGAGATGCCCATGGGCCTGCTCCTTTGGAACGTTTCCCCGTGTTTGACGGTCCCGCCTGCCATTATCACTTGTTACTTTGGGCAAATTATGACCTAATTTGGTAAATACAACGAAAACCACGGCATTATGACAATGGACGATCTGGACACCCGCATTCTGGCAGCACTGTCCAAGGATGCGAGGGTCGGGGTTTCGACCCTGGCGCGGCAAATGGGGTTGGCGCGGACCACCGTTCAGGCACGGCTTGACCGGCTTGAAACGACTGGCGTGATTGCCGGTTACAGCGTGAAACTTGGTGACGAAGCGCGGCTCAGGCGGATCAGGGCCACCGTGCTTTTGCAGGTGGAACCGCGCAGTACGGTGACTCTTGTTGCCCGACTGAAAGCGCTGAGCGAGGTCGAGATCGTCCATACAACGTCAGGGCGGTTTGACATGGTGCTGGAACTGGCGTGCCAAACAACGGCTGAACTGGACGAGACGCTTGACCGGATCGGCGGCATCCCCGGCGTCCGCTCGTCCGAAAGTCTGATCCATCTGGCCACGAAATTCGACCGCCGCCTTTAGGTCTGCGCGTTTGGGTTTTGATGGTTTGCGACATGTAACGCGTCGTGATCCGGCGCGACGCATGGCGAACCGCCGCGCCATCTTTCAGGGAATGAAGCGGCGGAGGTGCCAATGACAAAGCCGGTCAATCTGGAGAACGGAAAACTGCGCCGCACCGAAGTCGATCAATATTGGGCGAACGGCTACTTGTTCCCGATTCCAATTATCCAAAAGGACGAGGCTCTTGCTGCGCGCGCACGTTTTGAAGCGATCGAGGCCAAATGGCTGGACAATGGCCTGCCTCAACCTCTGGCGACCTACAAGCGTGTCAATGCGCATCTGGTCATGCCGATGGCCGCCGAAATGGGGCAGGACGCGCGTATTCTTGATGTCGTAGAGTGTATTCTTGGGCCCGATATCATGATCTATTCCGCCGAGTTTTTCGTGAAAGAGCCAAACTCGCGCCATATCGTCTCTATGCATCAGGACCTGACCTATTGGGGGATGGGCGAAATCGACGGGCTGGTGACGGCGTGGATTCCCTTGTCCCCGGCAACCCCGGCCTCGGGCTGCATGGATTTCGTAAAGGGCAGTCACAAGAACCGGATACTGCCCCATGCCGATACGTTCTCGGACGACAACCTTTTGTCGCGCGGGCAGGAAATAAAGGTCGAGGTGGCCGAAAAAGACAAGGTCGCAGCCGAGATCCACCCCGGCCAGATGAGCCTGCATCACGGCCTGACCATCCACGGTTCGGGGCCCAACCAGACTGATGATCGCCGGATTGCGCTTGTTGTGCGCTATGTGGCACCTTCAATTCGGCCAGAACACGATGCGCAGAACTGGGCTATGCTGGTGCGCGGTCAGGATCGGTACAACCATTTCACGCATGTTTCACCGCCAAGGACCGATTTCGCACCCAAGGACGTTCAGTTTTACGATAAAGTGCGGATCGCTCAGGCCAAAGTGACCATGGCAGGGGCGGAAAGCGCCGCGCGCATGTATAGTTAGGATCTTGAAGATGGAGAAAGTCAAATTCACGCAGATGAAAGATGGCGACAAGGATGATTATGATTTCCTGACCTCCCACGAAATCGAATACACCAAGGGCACAGCCGACAGATTGCTGGCCGCGCTGGTTGATCTTGATGAGGGGTTGTCGGGCTATCAAATCTCTCGCCTCGGCCACAGTTTGCAATCGGCAACGCGCGCGTGGCGGGATGGGGCAGATGTGGACTGGGTGGTCTCGGCCTTGTTGCATGACATTGGCGACATCTATGCGCCTTACAATCACGACGAATATGCCGCCTCGATCCTGCGCCCCTTTGTGCGCGAACAATGCGCCTGGGTGGTTGAAAAGCACGGTGATTTCCAATTGGCCTATTACGGCCAGCATGTTGGGGCCGACCCTGAAAAACGCATGATTTACGCAGGGCATCGCTATTTCGAGGATTGCGAGACATTTTGTAATCGCTGGGATCAGTCAAGTTTCGATCCAGTTTATCAGAACCTGCCCATCGAATTTTTTGCCCCCCTCGTGCGCGAGGTTTTTATGCGCACGCCTTATGACCCCGATGTATTACGCGCAGAAACCCGCGTTGTGCTGGTTGATGAAAGTGTCGCCGCGACGCGCGCGGGTTAGCCCAACGTCACAGTTTTGATTTCTCAAGGGGTGTTTGGCGGTCTGCCCACGCATTCCTCTTTTCCTTGGCGCGAGCATTCGTTAGACGGATGAAAACGTGAAGACTCCGGGGTGAGGACGCCGAACATGGCCATGGAAAAGAACTTTGACGCCGCCAAATCCGAGACGGCGATTTATGATCGCTGGGAAAACGCAGGTGCGTTCAAAGCCGGGGCAAATGCCAGCCGCGACGAAAGTTTTTCAATCATGATCCCGCCCCCCAACGTGACGGGAAGTCTGCATATGGGGCACGCGTTCAACAATACGCTTCAGGACATTCTGGTGCGCTGGAAACGGATGCAGGGGTACGACACGCTTTGGCAACCGGGAACCGATCATGCCGGGATCGCGACCCAGATGGTGGTCGAACGAGAACTGGCGCGCGAGGGCAACACTTCACGGCGCGAGATGGGGCGTGAGGCGTTTATCGACCGGGTTTGGGAGCAAAAGGTCAAGTCGCGCGGAAACATCATCGGACAGCTGAAAAGCCTCGGGGCCAGTTGCGACTGGTCGCGCGAAGCCTTCACCATGGGGGGCGCGGCGGGTGATCCCGACAGGGGCAAGGGCGCGCCCAATTTCCACGATGCTGTCATCAAGGTCTTTGTGGATATGTACAACAAGGGCCTGATTTACCGCGGCAAGCGGCTGGTCAACTGGGATCCCCATTTTGAAACCGCGATATCCGATCTCGAGGTTGAGAATGTCGAGGTTAAGGGCCACATGTGGCACTTCAAGTACCCGCTTCAGGATGGCGAGGAATATGAGTATTTGGAGAACAATGAAGAGGGTGAAGTCGTATTCCGCGAGATGCGGAACTATATCTCGATTGCCACGACGCGGCCCGAAACCATGCTGGGGGACGGTGCGGTTGCGGTGCACCCCGATGATGCGCGTTATGCGCCGATTGTCGGGAAATTGTGCGAAATCCCGGTGGGGCCGAAGGAGCATCGCCGGCTGATCCCGATTATTACGGATGAGTATCCGGACCCTGATTTCGGCTCGGGGGCCGTCAAGATCACCGGGGCGCATGATTTCAACGACTATCAGGTGGCCAAGCGGGGCAATATCCCGATGTACCGGTTGATGGATACCCAGGCGAGGATGCGGGTCGATGGGGACCCCTACGCTGAATGTGCGGCGCAGGCGCAGGCGATTGCCAGTGGCGCGGCGTTCACGATCGGCAGCGTTGACGAGCTGAACCTGGTACCAGATGATTTGCGCGGGCTTGACCGGATGGACGCGCGTGCGCGGGTGATTTCGCAGATTACCGGCGAAGGGCTGGCCGTGACCGATGCCGATGGTGCGCCGCTGGTCGAAGATAATGTGATGATGCAGCCGTTTGGCGATCGTTCCAAGGTGGTGATCGAGCCGATGCTGACCGATCAGTGGTTTGTGGATGCGGAAAAGATCGTCGATCCGGCGCTTGAGGCCGTGCGCGCGGGCAAGGTCAATATCCTGCCGGAGTCGGGCAGGAAAGTCTATTATCACTGGCTTGAGAATATCGAGCCGTGGTGCATTTCGCGACAGCTCTGGTGGGGGCACCAGGTGCCGGTCTGGTATGATGAGGACGGGCATGAATATTGCGCTGCGACCGAGGACGCGGCGCGTGCGCTGGCGGGCGGCAAGACGCTGTGGCGCGACCCTGACGTCCTTGACACCTGGTTCTCGTCAGGTCTCTGGCCCATCGGCACGCTCGGCTGGCCCGAGGACACGCCGGAACTCAGGAAATACTTCCCCACGTCGGTTCTGATCACCGGGCAGGACATCCTGTTTTTCTGGGTGGCGCGGATGGTGATGATGCAGCTTGCCGTCGTCGAAAAGATCCCGTTTCACGACGTTTACCTGCATGGTCTCGTGCGCGATGCCAAGGGCAAGAAGATGTCCAAATCAACCGGGAACGTCGTTGATCCACTTGAAATCATTGATGAATATGGGGCCGATACCCTCAGGTTCACCAACGCGGCAATGGCCTCGCTCGGGGGGGTTCTGAAAATCGATATGCAGCGGATAGCCGGCTATCGAAACTTTGGCACCAAGCTTTGGAACGCGGCGCGCTTTGCCGAGATGAACGACTGCAAGCCCTCGCCCGATTTTGACCCCAGGTCGGTCGAGCAGACGGTCAACAAATGGATCGTCGGCGAAACAGCGCGGGTGCGCGAGGCCGTCGATGCGGCGCTTTCTCAATATCGTTTCAACGACGCGGCGAATGCGCTTTATGCGCATGTTTGGGGCAAGGTCTGCGACTGGTACGTGGAACTGGCAAAGCCCTTGTTTCAGGGCGAAGACACCGCCGCCAAGGCTGAAACGCAAAAGACAATGGCCTGGGCGATCGACCAGTGCCTGATCCTGCTGCACCCGATCATGCCCTTTATCACCGAACAACTGTGGACGGATATCGCACCGCGCGAAAAGATGCTGATCCACGCTGACTGGCCGACATATACAATGGCTGATCTTGTGGACGAGCGTGCGGATCGTGAAATGAACTGGGTGGTTGGGTTGATCGAACAGATCCGCTCGGTTCGCGCTTCCATGCATGTGCCCGCAGGCGCGCGCGTGGACATGATGACGCTTGACCTTGATGCAGCCGGACAGGCGGCGCTTGCGGGCAACCTGACGATGATCAAACGACTTGCCCGGATCGAGAACGTTTCCACCGCGGCTGAAGCGCCGAAAGGGGCGGTGACGCTGGCGGTCGAGGGTGGGACGTTTTGCCTGCCGCTTTCAGATGTCATTAATATAGAGGCAGAGAAGGCACGCCTGCAGAAAAACCTCGACAAGCTTGCGAAAGAGGCGGGCGGTTTGCGTGCAAAACTGGCGAACGGGAAATTCCTGGCCAATGCCCCCGCAGCCGTGGTCGATTTGCAACGCGAGCGGCTTTCGGCCATTGACGGGGAAACCTCGGTCCTGACGGAAGCGCACAAGCGGATCAGCAGTCTGGCATAGGGCTTAAAGCCGACATTAAGGATGGCCCTTCTAAGTTGAAAATCACGCCATCGACGAAACTGCCCCACCGCGTGGGCATTTTTCCACCGACGCGGGCGGCACGCCCTTGCTGCACGCGCTCCAATACGGTTAACAGGTATTCATGACCCAACCCAGATACACGAAACTTGCCCAGTCCCTGCCGTCAAGCGTGCCTTTCGTCGGACCGGAAACTCAGGAACGCGCGCGCGGATCGCTGTTTGGCGCGCGCCTTGGCGCCAACGAAAATGTTTTTGGCCCGTCGCTGCGGGCTGTTGGGGCGATGAAGCGCGCCGCCGCTGACGTGTGGAAATACGGCGACCCGGAAAACGACGACCTCAAGCAGGCGCTGTCAGAGTATCACGGTGTTCCTGCGGAAAACATCGTCGTCGGCGAAGGAATAGACGGTCTTCTTGGCTATCTTGCGCGACTGCTGATCGAACCGGGTGACAGGGTGGTTACGTCGCTGGGGGCTTATCCGACGTTCAACTTTCACGTTGCCGGGTATGGCGGTGATCTGGTGAGCGTTCCTTATCGGGGTGATTTCGAAGACCCGGTTGCCCTGATCGAAAAGGCAACCGAAGTCGGCGCCAAGATGATTTACCTGGCGAATCCCGACAATCCGATGGGAACGGCTCATCCGGGCAATGTCATCGATGCGGTGATCCGCGCCGTTCCTGACGGCGCACTGCTGGTGCTGGACGAGGCATATCTGGAATTCGCGCCCGATGGGACCGGACCGGGGTTCGACACCGAAAACCCGAACGTCATTCGTTTCCGGACCTTTTCCAAGGCCTATGGGATGGCCGGTGCGCGGGTGGGATACGGGATTGCTTCGGCCGGGCTTGTCGATAGTTTCAACAAGATCCGCAATCATTTTGGCGTTGGAAGGATTTCGCAGGCCGGGGCGCTGGCGGCACTTGGCGATCGGCATCACTTGAAGGCCACGATTGACAAGGTGGCCGAAGCGCGCGACCGGATTGCCGCGATTGCCGATGACAACGGCTTGTCGGTCGTGGCCTCGGCTGCGAATTTCGTGGCGGTTGATTGCGGTGCGGATGGGGATTTCGCCAAGGCGGTTCTGGCGTCGCTGCTTGAACAGGGCATTTTCGTGCGGATGCCGTTTGTTGCGCCGCAGGACCGCTGCATACGCATTTCAGCGGGGACCAGGGACGATCTTGATCTGCTTGCGACCTGCTTGCCAAAAGCGTTGGATGCCGCGCGGGGATGAGTGATTATCCACGCGATATGATCGGATACGGTGCCAAACCTCCACGCCCCGACTGGCCCGAAGGCGCGCGGATTGCTGTCAATTTCG
>CAYXNM010000091.1:0-10800 GCA_964466385.1 uncultured Rhodobacter sp.
AAGAACAAACTTTCAAACGGCACGTTTGAGGTGATGGGCGAGACGCTTGACCTTGGCAATATCAAGACCCCGACATGTGCTGTTGCATGCGAAACGGATCATATCGCCAAGTGGCAAGGCTCGTTTCTGGGGCTCAACAAATTTGGGGGCGCGCGCAAGTTCATCCTTTCGGAAAGCGGGCATATTGCCGGGATCGTGAACCCCCCGAGCAAAAACAAATATGGCCATTACCTGAATGAAAACCCCATGGAAACGCCGCAGGACTGGAAGGCGGGCGCGTCGTTTCATAAAGGATCATGGTGGCCCGTATGGGAGAAATGGCTTGCTGGCCATTCCGGCGCGCTGGTTCCTGCCCGAGGCCCCGGTTCGCAGGCTTTTCCGGTGATCGAGGCCGCGCCGGGAAGCTATGTAAAGGCGCGTCCAGCCGGGTAGAAAAATCCATCGCGAAAGTTTTTTCTGCACCGCAGCATTTTTTCCTTGAAATGCCGCAGCGCAGCATCTACATGGGGGTCAGACGCAATGAAACCTCTCTGATGGAGAAGAAAAATGGCTAAGAAATCCTTCGAAAACCCGTTTGCCGCAATGTTCAAAGACCTGCCGGTCGACACGAATGCCTTTGGCGACATGTTCAAAAACTCAGCTGAGCTGGGCGAAAAATTCTCGCGCGTTGCGTTTGAAGCTGCCGAGAAAAACGCCGAAATCTCGGGCAAATGGACAAAAGACGCGCTGGGCAAACTGGCCGCTGCGACCAAAACCCAAAATGATCCGGCGGATTATTCCAAAGCGGTCAGCGATTTTGCTTCCGCGTCCGTTGAAACCGCTTCCGAGCATGTGGCAGCCTTTGCCGAAGTCGCCAAGAAAGTTCAGATGGACACTGTTGAACTGCTTTTGGCCGCTGGCAAAGACGCACAAGCTGAAGCATCGGCTGTTGTGAAAAAAGCCACAACCGAAGCAACCGACGCCGTTAAAAAAGCGACGTCGAAAGCTGCATAATTCACCATATCCTCCCTGTTGGTGACTTTGGCGGGCCCTTGTGGCCCGCCTTTTTTGTGCCTTGCTGCAATTGCAATGCTGCACTAGCATTGCTGCACCGCAACAACGAGGCGCCTGATGTCTGAAAAACCTGCTCCGCTTCTGATCAAGCGATACGCCAGCCGCAGGCTCTATAACACCGAGACAAGCGACTATGTCACGCTTGAAGATATCGCCGCCTTCATTCGCGCTGGCCGGGATGTCGAAATCATCGACCTGAAGACGGGCGACGACCTGACGCGGCAGTATCTGTTGCAGATCATCACCGAGCACGAAAGCAAGGGCGACAACGTGCTGCCCATCAACGTGCTGACCGACCTCGTGCGATCTTACACGGATCAGGCACAAAGCATCGTACCCGATTTTCTGGCGCGCAGCTTTGAGATGCTGAAACAGCAACAGGCCGAGATCGTCGGCAATCTCAACGATGTCATTCCAGACCCGATGGCCGCTTTTGGTGGGTTGGAAGGCTGGCAGAAAAAGCAGCAGGAGTTCATGGCTGCGATGATGGGCAACTGGGGCCCCAGCCAGGTCGAGGATGAACCCAGCCAGGCCGAAGACCTTGACGCGATCAAAAGGCAACTGGCCGAATTGCAGGAAAAACTGGCGAAAATATAGGTCTACGCCCTAACCCCTGCGACGACTTTCTGATACGCAAAATCGGCAATCGCCGTGTCCTGCGCCCCGGTGCCGGTCAAATCCGCAATGGTTACATCCGCATCCGAACGCCGCCCCGTTTCATCGCCAGCGGCAATTTGGCCAAGCTCCGGATGTGGCCCCGCTGTCATCGAACCGGCCCTGATCGCGGCGGCCAACTCTCCCAATTCGGCGCATTGTGCGAGATGGTCGGCGACGTAAAGATCGGCGGCGGCCAGAACACCGGGTGCCAATTCAGATTTTCCCGGCGTGTCTGATCCCATTGCGGTGATATGAAGGCCCGGATGCAGCCAATCCGTTTCGATCAACGGCGCACGCGACGGGGTTGCCGTAATGACAAGCTGGCTGTCGCGCACAAGCGCTGCCCGATCCCGCGTCGCCGTGACGGGAACGGCCAGTTTCTGGGTCAGATCGCTGGCGAGGCGCGCGGCCTTGTCAAAATCCCGTCCCCAGACAAACGCCCGTTGAAAGGGTTTGACGATATGCGCGGCCTCCACCTGCAAACCGGCCTGAACGCCCGTTCCGATGACCCCGGCACAATCGACCGTGTCACGCGCAAGATATTTCGCCGCAACCGCCCCAGCCGCCGCTGTTCGCACGTCTGTTAAATAGCCATTGTCCAACAGAACCGCGCGCACCTGCCCGGTGGTTGCGGAAAACAAGACCATCAACCCCGAGGTGCTGGGCAGTCCCAAACCGGGATTGTCAAAAAATCCGGGGCTGATCTTGACGGCGAATGCCTCCATCCCATCGACATAGGCGGTCTTGACGTCAACGTCGGCGTTACGCGCTTCAAGGCTCATGGACAGGATGGGCGGCATGATGACTTTGCCCGCCGCAAGGTCGCAAAAGGCGCGCTTCACGACCGCGATGCTCTTGATATCCAGGGGAACCGCGTTTCGCAGCGTTTCCTCGTTAACGATCATCGGTGAATTGGGCATATCGGGCCTCGTCTTATTTCTTGCGCAGGCTACAATACGCGTGCATCGTTGCAAGTACCTTGCCCGGCCTTTCGCCGGGCGGGCACAGTTTTTCGAGTTGGACAGACGTGACAGACAGCACCGCCCGCCTGACATTACGAGGGATCGAAGTCTTTCTTGCCGTCGTCCAGGAAGGATCGATCTCTCTGGGGGCCAGAAAACTGGGGGCCAGCCCCTCGTCGGTCAGTCAGCAGATCACCAATCTGGAAACCGCGCTTGATACAAGGCTGATCGATCGCGCCGCCCGCCCCTTGCGCCTGACGCCGCCCGGGAATATTTTTCTGCGCCGCGCCGAAACGATTACATCCGAAGCCGCCCTCGCCCATTCCGAGATCGCCTCGGGCGACCTCAGCGGTCTCGCCAGTTTCAGGCTGGGAATGATCGAGGATTTTGATGCCAACGTCACCCCGCGACTGCTGGCCGATCTCAGCGCCGAATTCAGGGCCTGCCATTTCGTTCTGGAGACGGGCGCCAGCTATCACCTGGCCGCGATGCTCGAAGCGCGCCAGTTGGACATGTTCGTGGCCGCTGATTTTGACGTCGCGGATCACTGGATGGATGTTTACCCGCTGCTCAGCGAACCTTTCATCGTCGTCACGCCGCCCGATATCATCGACACGGGCAAAGATGTGCTGGCGCAACTTCTGAAGCTGCCCCTGATCCGGTATTCGGCGCGTCAGATGATGGGCCGCCAGATCGAGGCGCATTTGGGAAAAACCGGCCTGAACATCCCCCACCGGTTCGAGCTTGACAGCTATCACGCCATCATGGCGATGGTTTCGGACGGGGCTGGGTGGACGATCACCACACCGCTTGGCTATTCCTACGCGCGGCGTTTCATGCAGAAAGTCGACGTGATGCCTTTGCCCTTTGCCCCGCTGGAGCGTCGGATATCGCTGCTGGCGCGGCGTGATGCCATGGGCGGGTTTCCCGAAGAGATCGCCAAAAAGCTGCGCCCTTTGTTGCGCGAGATGATCGTGAACCCCTGCGTTTCCGACCTGCCGTGGCTCGACCCGTCGCTGTGCGTTCTTTGAAGGTTTCGGTGTGGTAACTTGCCGATTGCAGGCCGGAATAACGCCGGTCCTCAGCCCTTCACCTCGGCGACCGAGGCCAGAACACCCGCAACGATAGCATCCAGTTCCGTCTTCTTGAGGCGTGCCGGCAGGCGCATGTCACATGCGCGCATCAACATCGCGCGGGTCTGTGGCAGGGCGCGGGGCTGATCGAAAAACTTCCAGTTCCAGAACGCGCGTGCGTTGTCTTCATGCAGGCCAAAAACCGAAACCGGTGTTCCCAGCGATTTGGAAACGGCCATGAAGCGCCGGGTTTCGTCGTCAGAAAACCCGACGAGGTTGAATTGAATGGAGTCCGGTGCGCGCAATTCCCGATCAAGGGGCGGCGGCACGTTCAGATAGGGCGACCCGTTCAAAAGCCCGGCGACATAGTCGTGATTGGCGCGCCCGTCGCAGACGCGCCGGGGGATTTCGACCAGTTGGGGTTTCACGATGGCTGCCGTCATGTTGTTCATGCGCAGATTGTAAAGTGGCAGACAGTTCTGATACTTGGCGAACGCGTTGATGTTCAGCCCATGTTTTTGCCAGTTGTGTTCATAGGCGCCCGACATGATCACCGCGCGCGCGATGATATCTTCGTCATCGGTGACGAGTATGCCGCCTTCACCGCCGTTGACCAGTTTGTAGGATTGAAACGAAAAACACCCGACGCGCCCGAGCGTGCCGATTTTGCGGTCGCCCCACAGCGTGCCGAGCGAATGTGCCGCGTCCTCGATCACCGGGATATTCCGCGCCTCGCACAGGTCCAGTATCGCGTCCATGTCCGATGTGTGCCCGCGCATGTGCGAAATCACGACGGCCGCCGGATCTTGTGCCAACTGCGCTTCGAAGTCATTGATATCAATGCGATAGTTTTCGCCGACCTCAACCAGAACGGGGACAGCACCTGCGTGGACGATGGCCGAAGGCACGGCGGAAAAGGTGAACGAGGGGATCAGGACCTTGTCCCGGCGTTCAATTCCAAGCGCCTGAAGGCTGAGGAAAATGGCGGACGAACAGGAATTGAGTGCCAGCGCATATTTCGTGCCCATGAAGTCCGCGAAATCGCGCTCCAGAACGGCGACCGGTGACAGCGTGTTGGCCGGTGCGGTGTAGCGAAACAGATCGCCCGAGGACAAAAGGTTCCGAACGCTTTCCAGCGCCGTTTCCGGGATCGGTTCAGCGTCATAAACGGAGGATGGGAGCACAGACATGTTTCGAGTTTTCCGAATGAGTGGTTCGGAAAAACTGTAAGACATTCAGCCGGGATTATCCACAGAAATCACCGCGGTTCAGGGCGTTTTCCCGTGCTGATGGTGTGCTTGGCGCAACAATGCCGCAAATTGTTTCGCTCAGCCGCGCATTTGGCGACAAAAGCGCCGGCTTCAATTGGATGGCCTCAGACGTTTACCAGGAGGTGCTCGCGCTCCCACGGGCTGATGACCTGAAAGAATTCTTCCTGTTCGGCCCATTTGACGGCACGGTAGACTTCGCAGAACTCTTCGCTCAGAACGTCTTTCAAAGCTTGCGCGACCTCGAATTTCAACAGCGCTTCACGCAGGCTTTGCGCCAGCGCGGCATCGGAAACATAGGCATTGCCCTTGATTTCATCGCGCGGCATCTGCCCTTCGATCAACCCAAGATACCCGCACGCAAGACTGGCCGCGATGCCCAGATAAGGGTTGCAGTCCATCCCGGCCAGACGGTTTTCAATGCGTTTTCCGGCCGGTGGAGAGATGGGCACACGCAGTCCGGTGGTCCGGTTATCGCGCCCCCATTCCAGATTGACGGGCGCGGAATGGTCCGGAACGTAACGGCGATAGGAATTCACATAAGGCGCGATCATGGCAATCGCGGATGGCAGGTGGTTTTGCAATCCGGCGATGAAATGAAAGAATGTTTCACTTTCCGAACCGTCGGCGTCCGAAAACACGTTTTCGCCGGATTTCACATCCACCAGCGAATGGTGAATATGCATGGCCGATCCCGGCTGGTCCTGCATGGGCTTGGCCATGAAAGTTGCAAAACAATTATGGCGCAACGCGGCCTCGCGGATCAGGCGCTTGAAGTAGAAAACCTGATCCGCCAGCCTGATCGGATCGCCATGGGGCAGGTTGATCTCGATCTGCCCGGCGCCGCCTTCGTGAATGATCGTGTCGATCTCAAAACCCTGCGCTTCGGCGAAATCATAGATGTCGTCGATGATCGGCCCAAACTCGTCAACGGCGCTCATGGAATACCCCTGGCTTGACGCAACCCGGCGCCCGGACCGCCCGATGGGGGGCTCGACCGGTTGCGTGGGGTCGGTATTGGGCGCAACAAGGTAAAACTCCAGTTCGGGCGCGACAACCGGGCGAAGGCCGCGTTTTTCAAAGAGGTCAACGACGTGTTTCAAGAGGTTTCGCGGCGCGAACGGTACGGGCGTGCCGGACTGATCGGCGATGTTCTGGATGATCTGAATCGTGCGATCCGCGGCCCATGGCGCCGCCGTTGCCGTTGCATAATCGGGCGTCAGCACCATGTCGGGATCGGTATACCGGGACTCTCCCCCGAAATCGGCCCACCCACCGGTGATCGTCTGATAAAAAATCGAATCCGGCAGGTACATCTGTTTTGAGGACGCGAATTTTCCGGCGGGCATCGCCTTGCCTCGGGAAATGCCGGGCATGTCCGATATGATACATTCCACCTCTTCAACGCGTTGGCCGTCAAGATAGGCGCGCGCCGCCTGTGGAATCTTGTCCAGCCAGTTACGATTATCGGGCATCCGGGCCTCCTGCCTTTTTGTGCCGGTGAAAGAAATTGGCGATGTCGCGAAAAGTCTCGTCTGCGGCAAGGGGCGTGCCAAGTTTTGCCAGCGCGTCCTCCAGAATGGCGTCGGGAACCAGTCCGCGTCCCCGGTCTTCGATCAGGCCGTGCAGGAATTCAGCGCTCATTTCGGGATGGGGCTGCATTGAAATCGTATGGTCTCCATATGCGAGCGCCGCATTTTCACAAAAGTCCGAGGTCGCCAGCAACCGCGCGTCGGCCGGGCGCTTTGTGACCTGATCCTGATGCCACGCGTTGAGCGTAAAATCCTTGTCCCCGGTCAGGCTCCTGTAGGTCGTTGCGCCGACTGCCCAGCCGTGTCGATACTTCTCAACCTGTCCGCCAAGGGCCTGTGCGATGATCTGGTGGCCAAAGCAGATGCCGACCAAGGGAATTCTTGCGTTGTGAATTTGCCGGACGAGCGCTTGGAGCCGGTGAATCCACGGCAGGTCTTCGTATGCGCCGAATTTTGACCCGGTGATCAGCCAGCCGTCGGCATCATGTGCGGATTGCGGAAAGGCGTCATCCACGACCACGTGGCGCTCAAACGAAAAACCAAAGCCATCCAGCCGGTCGGCGAACATATTGGCATAACTGCCAAATTCGGCCACCAGACCCTCGGGTGAGTGGCCGGTTTGCAGAATTCCGATTTTCATCAATCACCTGTTATCGAGGGTTCCCCCCTGCTATCAGAGGTCGCACCGATTGGGCAAGCTCTGGTTCGCGGCCGACCCCGGTTCCTAAACGGTTTCCATGTAAGCCTGAAATTCAAACTCCTCGGTTGCGTCCGTGAAGCTCTGCCGTTCCTGTTCCTTGCAACTGACGAAGTTGTTGATCAGGTCCTTGTGGAAAATCCTGGCGATCAGGGGATCGGTGCGGAAAAGCGCGATGGCCTCGGTCCAGCTCTCAGGCAGGGAAATGCCGTCAGCGCCATAGGCGTTGCCGCTTGTCGGGCTTGCAGGTGCGGCCTGATCCTCCATGCCCGTCAGTGCGGCACCAAGAACCACCGCCAGCATGAGGTAGGGATTGATGTCCCCGCCCGCCACGCGGTGTTCGATCCGGCGCGCTTTGGGGTTGCCGCCCGGGATTCGAATGGCGGTCGTGCGGTTTTCGTATCCCCAGTTGACCGATGTTGGCGCGTGATTGTTGGGCGTCATTCGCCGGTAGGAATTGTAATGCGGCGCGAAAACCAGGGTCGAGGCCCGCATGGCCCCCAACAGTCCGCCAACGGCGTTCCCAAGCAGGTCGCTGCCCTCGGGCGTGCCGTCGTCAAAGACGTTTTCACCCTTGTCATTCACCAGTGAAAAATGCGTGTGCAGTCCGTTGCCCGGCTGGTCGGGAAACGGTTTGGCCATGAAACAGGCGGCCAGTCCGTGCTTGCGGGCGACACCCCTGGCGGCGATCTTGAACAGCCACGCATCATCCGCGGCACAGAGCGCGTCGCGGTGCAGCAGGTTGATCTCGAACTGCGCGGTCCCGCTTTCGGATATGGCGGCATCCGCCGGAATGCCCATGTCGGCACATGCCGCGTAAAGGTCGGTGAAAAAGGCATCAAACGTATCGATCCCGCTCAGGGCGAGCACATCCGCGGATGCAAGGCGCGCGCCGGTACGCGGGCAAAGCGGCGCAAGCGGCACGGGCGATGTGCCGTCCAGCAGGTAGAACTCCATCTCGGTGGCAACCACCGGCGTCAGGCCGCGGTCCCGGTACCGCGTCAGAATATCTGACAGGGCATGACGCGGGTCGCCGGCGAACGGCGCGCCATCGTCGGTATACATCCAAAGCGGCAGCAAGGCCGAGGGCGCGGGAAACCAGCCCATCGGGACAAGGCCGCGGTCCGTGGGTTTGAGCGCACCATCCATATCACCGGACTGAAACACCAGCGGACTGTCAGCGATATCGCGCCCCCAGACGTCCACATTGAGCGATGAAAGCGGCATCCGCAGACCGCCCGCGAACGCCTTTTCTGCGTGGCTCGCCGGAATGCGCTTGCCCCGCGCCACCCCGTTGAGATCACAGGCCGCAAGACGCAGGGATTTGATTTCCGGATGCGCGGCAAGCCAGTCGCGGTCGCGTTCAGACATGTTTCGACTTCTGTAAATGCCGGGGTCCGATACCCCGGTCAGGATCGGTCGGTTATGGCCACGGGGAAGTTGAAGGTCAACGGGCTACTGCGCCTGACGGTAATTCGGGTCGCGCCCGTCAAACCAGGTGCCGATCAGACTGTCCAGCGTGCCATCCGCCTTGAGCGATGCCAGCGCCGTGTTGAGCGTGGTTCTCAGGCTCGAAGATTGGGCAACCCCCAGACCGACACCCCCGCCGATAACGATTTCCGTCGCGACCAGCGAATAGGTGCCCGGATAATCGGTCATCAGGGCTTCAAGGTTTGCCTGATCGCTCACATAGGCCGTTATTTCCCCGCTGATGAGTGCCTGCAAGGCATCTGCCGGGTCGGAGAATTCAGAAACGGTCCATCCCTGCGCGTTGACGTAACTTGCCTGCAGGGAAGAGGACTGCGCCCCGACCACGCCAAAGGCCGAAGGATAGCTTCCCCCGTCAAGCGTCATGATTGCGCTGGGGTCGGCGGGGAAATACTCATCCGAAAAATCGATGTAGATTTCGCGGTCGATGGTGATCTGCATGCCGGTCATGATGACATCGAAATCCCCCGCCAACAGGTCCGGAATCAAATCGTCCCAGGGGGCAAGCGTCCAATCGCAGGTCAGCCCCGCGCGTTCACAGATCAATGTTGCCAGATCAGCTTCAAAGCCCTGCAGGACGCCCTCGTCATCCAGATAGTTGTAAGGTTCGAAATCCGCGACCGACGCGAACATGATCGTCGCGGCGTTGGCGGGAACAGCCGTTGAAAGGGCGAAGGATGCAGCGAGGGCGGCGAGGTGCGATTTCTTCATGGTTCTCTCCTGCGAAACCGGATCGGCAAATGGCCCCCGGTAACGTCGTGACGCCGGGAACCCGGTCTTGTTAAGCCGGAAATATGGCGAATGGTGGGCAATTGCGTGGAGTTTTTCCCGCAATCTTATTGAATTCCCACCGCCGCTTCCGCGTTGAACGGTGCAGCAATTGTATTCCGCCAGATGTTGGGATACGGCAGAGCGTGGCACTCCCATTTCCCAAGAAGGACCTGACAGATGACGAACGCTCCCGAATTGAAGGCAAAAGACGCACCGAACTTGTCGTCGTTTCAGTGGGATGACCCGTTTCTGATGGAAAGCCAGCTTGAAGAGGAGGAGCGCATGATCCGCGACAGTGCGCGCGCCTACGCTCGCGAAAAGCTGCAACCCAGGATCATATCCGCTTACCGCGAGGAAAAGTCGGATCCGGATGTGATGCGCGAAATGGGCGAGATGGGTCTGTTGGGGACGACGATCCCCGAAGAATATGGCGGTCTTGGTGCGGGATATGTCAGCTATGGCCTTGCCGCGCGTGAGATCGAACGTGTGGACAGCGGGTATCGCTCGATGATGTCGGTCCAGTCCTCGCTTGTGATGTATCCGATCTATGCCTATGGCACCGAAGAACAGCGCAACAGGTATTTGCCGAAACTGGCGACGGGTGAATGGATCGGGTGTTTCGGGCTGACCGAGCCTGATGCCGGCTCGGACCCTGGCGGCATGAAGACACGCGCGGAAAAGGTTCAGGGGGGGTATGTGCTCAACGGAACCAAGATGTGGATTTCGAACGCCCCGTTCGCGGATGTTTTCATCGTCTGGGCCAAGTCCGAGGAACATGGCGGCAAAATCCGCGGGTTTGTTCTGGAACGCGGTCTCAAAGGGCTGGGGACGCCCAAGATCGAAGGAAAAATGTCGCTGCGTGCCTCCACAACGGGCGAAATCGTGTTGGACGGCGTGGAGGTTGGCGAAGAAGCCCTGTTGCCCCATGTCCAAGGGCTGAAAGGCCCGTTTGGCTGTCTCAACCGCGCGCGGTATGGCATCAGCTGGGGCGCAATGGGGGCTGCCGAGTTCTGCTGGCACGCCGCGCGGCAATACGGGCTGGACCGGAAACAGTTCGGCAAACCTTTGGCCGGGATGCAGCTTTTCCAAAAGAAACTGGCGGATATGCAGACCGAAATCGCGCTGGGCCTGCAGGCGGCATTGCGGGTGGGGCGCCTGATGGATCAGGCCAGCGCGGCGCCGGAAATGATCTCGATCGTCAAACGCAACAATTGCGGCAAGGCGCTGGACATCGCGCGGATGAGCCGGGACATGCACGGCGGCAATGGGATCTCGGAGGAGTTTCAGGTCATGCGCCAT
>CAYXNM010000092.1:0-10621 GCA_964466385.1 uncultured Rhodobacter sp.
GATGCACCGCCGGCAAAAGCCCCCGCCATGGGGCGGGCGGGGGCTGACATTTTTTTTGCAAAATGTCGGAACGCGTAAATCAGAGGGTCCTCAGATCCCGATCGGGCCGGGCAGACGTTCCTCGGACAGCAGAACATTCGCTTCGACATTGCCAACGCCCGGCAGCGTCATGATCCGACGCCGCAGAACTCTTTCAAAGTCGCTCAGATCGCGGGCAACGACGCGCAAGCGGTAATCATAAAGCCCCAGCACCAGTTCAACGACCTGCACCTCGGGGATGGCGGTTGCCGCACGTTCGAACTCATCAAACGAGACCCGCCCCTTGGTGGCAAGCTTGATCCCCAGAAAGACCGTGACACCAAATCCGAGCGCCTGATAGTCCAGGCGCACGCGACGCCCTTTCAGAACGCCCAGTTCGCCCAGTCGACGCACGCGCCGCCACGTGGCAGGCTGGGACAGACCACACATCCGGCCAAGCGTCTTGGTGCTGGTACGCGCATCGCGGGCAAGCGCGTGCAACAGTTTCCGGTCAATCTGATCAAGGTCCGGTGCCTGCGTCACAGGGGCAGGCTCTCGCTGTTCTTGACCGTTCCCACCAGCATCAGGGCCTCGATGTCGCTGATATGGGGAAGGGTCAGGATGCGGGTGCGGTAAACCTCCTGATAGTGGCCCATGTCGCGCGCCAGAACGCTGAGACGCACATCCACGCGGCCCAGAAACGTCTGGATTTCGTCAACCTCGGGGATTTTTCGCGCCGCGGTGATGAAAGCGTCAAAGGCGTTGTTTTGGGTCTTGTCCAGCGTCACGCGCAGGCTGACCCCGACTTCGTATCCAAGCGCACGAAAATCGATCCGGCGTTCATATCCCGTGATCACACCGACCTTTTCCAGGCGCGCCAGACGACGCGCGGTGGTGGTCGCGGTCATGCCCGCGGCACTGGCCAGTTCCGGCAGGTTGAGGTCGGGCCGGGCCTGCAAGTGGCGCAGAAGCGCCCTGTCATTCGTATCAATGGTAAGCATATTATTTGCGTATATCTTGTTTATCACAAATAAATCAACCATCTTTCTGACGAATTATGCTGTTTTTGATCGAACATTTCGCCTGTTATCTGGCAAGCTCTGCCCAGGACAAACTTCTCAAGGGACGAGACAAATGCGTGTATTTTATGATCGCGATTGCGATATCAACCTGATCAAGGACCTGAAGGTCGCCATTCTGGGCTATGGCAGCCAGGGGCATGCCCATGCGCTGAACCTGCGCGACAGCGGCGCAAAGAACGTGGCCGTTGCGCTGCGCGAGGGGTCTTCCTCGGCCGCCAAGGCCCAGGCCGAAGGGCTGAACGTGATGGGTATCGCCGAGGCCGCGGCCTGGTGTGACCTGATCATGTTCACCATGCCTGACGAGCTTCAGGCCGACACCTACAAAAAATACGTTCACGACAACCTGCGCGACGGCGCGGCGATTGCGTTTGCGCACGGGCTGAACATCCATTTCGGGCTGATCGAGGCGAAACCCGGCGTTGACGTCATCATGATGGCCCCCAAGGGCCCCGGCCACACCGTGCGCGGCGAATTCGTCAAAGGCGGCGGCGTTCCCTGCCTTGTCGCCGTTGAAAACGACGCGTCCGGCCGCGCGATGGAAATCGGCCTGTCCTACTGCTCGGCCATCGGCGGCGGGCGCTCGGGCATCATCGAAACCAATTTCCGCCAGGAATGCGAAACCGACCTCTTTGGCGAGCAGGCCGTGCTTTGCGGCGGTCTGGTCGAACTGATCCGCATGGGCTTTGAAACGCTCGTGGAAGCGGGATATGAACCCGAAATGGCCTATTTCGAGTGCCTGCACGAAGTGAAGCTGATCGTCGATCTGATCTATGAAGGCGGCATCGCCAACATGAACTATTCAATCAGCAACACCGCTGAATACGGCGAATATGTTTCGGGCCCCCGCATTCTGCCTTACGCCGAGACCAAAGCGCGGATGAAGGCTGTCCTTGCCGACATTCAGAACGGCTCGTTCGTGCGTGATTTCATGCAGGAAAACGCCGTCGGACAACCCTATTTCAAAGCCACGCGCCGCATCAACGACGAGCATCAGATCGAAAAGGTCGGCGAAACCCTGCGCGCCATGATGCCGTGGATTTCGGCGGGAAAACTGGTGGATCACGCCAAGAACTGATCGACAGCGACCAAATCAATGAAAGGGGCGTCCAGTGGGCGCCCTTTTTCCCAAAAGACGCGGCTTTTGCTGTCGCCAATGCCGCAAAGTCCGAATAAGGCATCAGCCATGACGGAAACAAAACCAAGCCTGACGAATTGGGGTCTTTTGCTGTTGCTCGGCGTTATCTGGGGTGCCTCATTTCCTGCGGTTTCCGTGGCGCTGACGGGGTTTGCGCCGATTACGATCGCGGCCATGCGGATATCCCTGGCGGCAATCGTTCTTTTGGTCCTGTCCTTTACGGTCGGCGACGGATTGCCTTCGCTGAAAACCCCGACGGGCCGAAAGATATGGCTTCATTGTCTGGGCATGGCCATTTTTTCCAATGCGGTGCCTTTTTCGCTTTTAAGCTGGGGCCAACTTCATGTCACCTCGGGCTATGCTGGCATCACGATGGCGGTCGTTCCGCTGCTAATTCTACCCATGGCGCATTTTATGATCCCGGGGGAACGGTTGGTGCGCACCAAGCTGATCGGCTTTTTGCTGGGCTTCATTGGCGTTATCATCCTGATCGGGCCGGGCGCATTCGCAAGCTCGGGCGCAAAGCTTGAAACGCTGGCGCGGCTCGCCTGTATCGGGGCGACGGCGTGTTACGCAACCGGGTCAATCATCACGCGGCTTGCCCCGCCCAGCTCGCAATTGACATTCAGCGCGACGGCCTTGCTGCTGGCGAGCATCATCATGGTGCCAGCGGCCCTGATGGTCGACGGCATGCCAAGCGACGCCCCGGTCAAAGCCATTGCCGCCATCGGTTATCTTGGGCTTATCCCGACAGCACTGGCGACGCTCTTCCTGGTTAAGATCATCAAGGAGGCCGGACCCAGTTTCCTCAGCCTCGTCAATTATCAGGTGCCGGTCTGGGCGACGATCATGGGCATCGTCTTTCTGTCCGAAAGCCTTCCGACGCAATTCATCCTGGCGCTTGGTCTGATCCTGGCGGGGCTTGCCATCAGTCAGGCGCAAAGCCGGCAGAGGTTTCGCACCTGATACCGTCGCGCGTGGTGGTCAAGAGCGCGCGCGCAAAACAGTAAATATCCGCCCGTCGGTAACGGCGAACCCCAAGGCGATAATGCCAAAGCCATACCAAGCTGACGGCTCCAATTGCTCGCCAAGGAAAAGCGCCCCCAATCCGATTGCGAAGGGCGGGATCAGCAAAGTGACAAGCATCAGGTTGGCGGCACCTGCTCGTTTCAGGATTGTGAAATACAGGAAATAGGCAAACGCCGTTGAAAGCACCGCGATGCCGATCAATGCGCTCCAGACACTGGCCGAAAGCATGAAAACCGTGGGGCCGTCCACCAGCCACACCACGGGCACCATCAAGACCATACTGCCAATCAACATTCCAAGCGCATTCACCAGCGGAGGCTGCCCCGCAAGCATGCGCTTCCCCCAAACGCTGGCAAAAGCGTAAGATAGCGCCGCGCCAAGAACAGCCAGTTGCGCCAGACTACCGGGATTGAAACCGCTTAACGCATTCGGCCCCATAATGACGGCCACACCCGCCAGTCCAAGCCCCGCCCCTACAAGCTTTCGCACTGTCAAAGGTTCATCCACCAGCAAAACCCCGGCCACAACCGCGCCAAACATCGCCGTGGTTCCGTTCAGGATCGAGGCAAGCCCGCTTTCAATTTGCGTCTGCCCCCAGAAAATAAGAGAGAACGGAATCGCATTGTTCAGCGCCCCCATGACAAGATACGCCCCCCAAACGCGTCCTGTGCGCGGCAGGGAAAGCCCGCGCAAACGCACGATCAATCCCAACACGGGAACAGCCCAGAACACCCGGTGGAGCGTGATTGTCAGCGGCGGAACCTCGCGCAGAGCGATTTCGGCAAAGAAAAACGACCCGCCCCAGACGGCGGCCAAGAGCAGCAGTAAAATGGTCGATTTCATATCGAGCGAAGGGGGGGAATCTTTGTCCATGGGAAAAGCGCCTGCGTTAGATTACGTCGGACGCATTTCTAAACCTTACCGCACCGCTTTCGACCCGGAACATGCGCATAGGTCGACAATAAACGCGACGTCACGGTTGGCTGGCTTTTTTGATTGCCGCGCTGATATCGCGAACGACGGCTTTCAGCACTGATTCGTCTTCGCATTCGGCCATCACGCGCACCAAAGGCTCGGTACCTGATTTACGGATCAGCAACCGACCTTTTCCTTTCAGACGAGCCTCGCCATTTGCAATGGCGGCCTTGACCTTGTCGTCCTCAAGCGGATCACGATCCTTCAGATACCGCACGTTTTTCAGAAGCTGCGGGCAGGTCTCAAAGACGTTTGCAAGCTCGCTGGCCTTCTGGCCGGTTTCCACCATCGCGGCGAGGAACTGCAATCCGGCGATCAGACCATCGCCGGTCGTTGTGTAATCCGTCATGACGATGTGACCGGACTGTTCGCCCCCAAGGTTGAACCCGCCCGCGCGCATGGCCTCGACCACGTAGCGATCCCCGACCGCCGTGCGGCGCATCCGGATGTTCTGGTCCTTCAGGAAACGCTCCAGCCCCAGGTTGGACATGACCGTGGTGACCAGCGTGCCGCCGAACAACCGGCCTTCGCGGGCCCATCGGCTGGCAATCAGGCCCATGATCTGATCCCCGTCGGCAACGACGCCGCGTTCATCGATGATCATGACGCGGTCTGCGTCACCATCAAGGCATATCCCCACGTCCGCCTTGTTTTCACGAACCATTTTCGCCGCCAGCGCCGTGTCCGTGGAACCGCATCCCTGGTTTATGTTGAACCCGTTGGGGGAAACGCCGACCTTGATCACCTCGGCCCCCAGTTCCCACAGGACATCGGGTGCAGCCTGATAGGCCGCGCCATTGGCGCAGTCGATCACGATTTTCAGCCCATCAAGACGGCCACGGCCCGGAAACGTCGTTTTCGCGTATTCCACATAGCGCCATATCCCGCCATCGATACGCTTTGCGCGCCCGATGTCTTCGGGTTGGCACAGGACGATCTCGCCGCGAAGGATCCTTTCGATCTCGGCCTCTGTTTCGTCGGACAGTTTGAAGCCGTCCGGACCGAAAAGCTTGATACCGTTGTCGTGATGCGGATTGTGCGAAGCCGAGATCATCACCCCCAGATCCGCCCGCATCGAATGTGTGAGCAGACCCACGGCAGGGGTCGGCACCGGGCCAAGCAGAAAAACGTTCATGCCCGTCGAGGTCAGCCCCGCCGTCAGGGCGTTTTCCAGCATATAGCCCGAGCGCCGTGTGTCCTTGCCAATGACCACGCGGTGTTCCTGTTTGTCGTGCCGGAAAAAGCGCCCCACGGCCGAGCCCAGTCGCATCGCGACCTCGGCCGTCATGGGATAGGTGTTCGCGCGGCCCCTGATGCCATCCGTGCCAAAAAGGGTTCTGGTCATCATGTTTCTTTCATTGCCAAAGGCTTAGCGGGCCGCCAGCCACAGCGCGAGCGCCTGTTTCGTCTCTCTTATATCATGGACGCGCAGTATCTGAACCCCTTGCCGTGCGGCCTCCAACCCCAGTGCAATCGATCCCGGTGCGCGCATTTGGGCAACCGGCTCATCCCCGATCGTACCGATGAAGCGTTTTCGTGAAACCCCCAGAACGATCGCACATCCAAGAGCGTGGAACAGTGACAGGCCCCGGATCAGTGCCAGATTATGCTCCAGCGTCTTGCCAAAACCGATCCCCGGATCGACCAGAATACGCGCGCGCGCAATCCCGGCGTCCTCGCACGCCCTGACATGGGTTTCCAGACCGTCAAAGACATCAAGCAACACGTTGTCGTACCGTGGATCGGATTGCATGTTTTCGGGGTCACCCTGCGCGTGCATCAGGCAGACCGGCAGGTCTTCACGTGAAACGGTTTCGCGCAAGGTCGGATCATGCGTGAGGGCCGAGACGTCATTGACGATTGATGCGCCCGCCAAAATCGCGGCCCGTGCAACCGTGTCCTTTCGCGTATCAATCGAAATCGGCGTAACAATACCCGCTGCCCGCAGCTCCGCGATCAGCGGCGCGGTACGCGCGGTTTCTTCGTCAGGGGCAACTTGGCGCGCACCAGGGCGGGTGGATTCCCCGCCGACGTCAAGAATATCAGCCCCGCTGCCGATCAGCGCGTGGGCCTGTTTCAGGGCCAGTTCCCGCGCAAAAAACCGCCCGCCGTCCGAAAAACTGTCCGGCGTCGTGTTGAGAACGCCCATGAGGCGCGTTTGATCCAGCGTCAGCCCCCCGAGCGGCGCGCGCGCAGCGCTGAGCGCGTTCCGGTCCTGCAGGGGTATGTCGTTTGCGGGGATTATTTCCGGCGGGTGCGATCTGCGCAGACGCTCCAGATGCGTGAACCAGACGTTGCCGCCAGCCAGCGCGACCGCGCCATCGGGCCGGGCGGGGCCTGTCTGGGTCAGCGGGCGGTCATAAAACTCGCGCATCGGCGTCGCCGCTCAAAGATCGGCGGGCGTTGGGACCGGTCGCATATCGGGGATGGCCCGCGCAAAACGATCGCGCGCCGTTTCCCCGATAACACAGAGAACACCGTCGCCGAGTTCTCCTGCCAGCCAGTGCGCCAGTTCAAGCGGAGTCATTTCCCCGGATTTCGGCCCCTCGACCGCATCCATCACGATTTTCGACGGCGCCCAGACGGAGAGTTGCCCATGCTTGATCGCCCAGTCCAGCTCCGTCCGGCTGTCCACCACGACACAGCGCTTGTCCCGACCCGCCAGAACCCAGGCGTTCTGTTCGATGCTCAACAGCCGGATGCGGCGGTTTGCGGCACGGGCCCGTGACACGGGTATTTGCTGCGGCGCCTGTTCAACGCAGATGATCGCAGGCAAACTGTGCGCATCAATCGCGTCCAGCCAAGCGGGCAGATCGCCACTTTGCAAAACGGCATTTGACAGGAAAACCACCAAAGGCTGAACTGCCTGCGCAGGACATTCAGGCGCGACCGGATGGGGGCGCACAACGTTGTCACCTTCGATACGGCCACGCACGATCTCGACCCCGAGCGTGCCGGGTATCCGGTCCAGCTTTTCGATCCGCACAAAGGCCCGCACCGCTTTGGGGTTTTCCAACAACCGTTCGGCGATGCGTTCCGCCAATGTTTCCAACAGGTTGATGCGTTCGGTCGAAAGTTGCTCGTCGATCGCTTCGGTGATGGTGTCGTAAGACAGAACCTGATCGACATCGTCCGATTGCGCGGCCGCGTTTCGGGAAACCTCCAGCACCACATTGAACCGAATGTGTTGTTTGACGCCGCGTTCAGCCTGAAAGGCGCCGATTTCCACCTCCAGCGTGTAGTCCCTGACCGATATCCGGTCCAAAGGATCGCCGCTTGCCGTGGCAATCGCGCGCACCTGCGGCAGCTCAAACGCCAGTCCCTTGTCATCGGTCATGTCAAACCCTCGCGCCGTGCCAAACCCCGCGCCCTGATATCGGGCCTTGATGAACCAGACAAGTTTCTTTTGCCCGATCTCGGCATGAGACTGGCAAGAAATGCACGCGCGGGTGCGCGGCGGACCCGGCAAAGTGCCTGAACCGGTGGCCGGAAAGGACGGGGGCCCGCGTTGATCCCGGTGACACGGTCAGTTTGACGTGAATTGCCGGTTGTCGCGATAAAACAGATGCACACCAATCTTGGCCGTCTTGGTGAATTTCTTGGCCCAGGCGGGCCGAACGGCGGTTGAATGATAATAGGTTGCACCCTTGGTCAGGATTCTCGGCTCGCCCTTCAGCATCAGGTGCGCAATTTTTCCAACCTGCCGAAAGGCCTTGTGTTCGCTGATGATTTCCGATTTTCCGTCGCAATTATAGGAAAACTGGCAGGCATATTTGCCGTTCCCCGTCCCCTGACCGACAACGCCGCAGACCGTGTTGGGGAAACTCTTGGAATCCTTGCGGTTCAGGATCACTTCGGCAACCGCGAACTGTCCCTTGACGCTTTCGCCCCGCGCCTCGAAATAAAGTGCTTCGGTCAGGCACTGGTATTGCTTGTTGCCGCGCGCGACCGGCAGGAGCGCAAGCGAGGCGGTGGTGTATTTGAAATTGTCGATCGGGTCGGAGCGGCGCCCGAAGAACCAGCCACGGCGGACCAGATTGGGCGCGGGGTTGGCCAGTTCGCCCAACCGGGCGCTGGATGCCCGCCTGAGGGCCGAGACCTCCTGCCCCAGCATGGTCACGATCTGAGCATTAACATCGTCAGTGAAGATATTGGAACTGCTCAGGGATTCCTCGGACGATGCCGAAGAAAAAGCACCAAGGCACATGACAAACACAGTCGCGAAAGCCTGAGAGAATCTCATCAGCCCACCTTACATTTTTGCTTTGCCCGGCCTCGATTTTAGCCCGACCTACAGATTCCATGGGGAAATAGATAGACTACGGGCGATGTCCAGCGCCAATTTGTGTCAAAACGGCAACAATACGTTCATATTTCGGAAACTATCGACCGTTTCAACAGAAATGTATTGCACTCAAATAAAGGCGCAAAATCATATATTTGGTGGGTGTAGCTCATGTCACTACCAAATCTTCGGTTTTCTTGTTCGTTCCCCGCACCGCACTTTGCGCGGCAGCCAGATGGGCAATGGGAACCCGGAACGGGGAACACGAGACGTAGTCATACCCTGCATCGCGGCAGAACCCGATCGAATGGGGATCACCGCCGTGCTCTCCGCAAACGGAAAGGACCACGTCGGGGTTGGCCGCGCGCCCCCTTTCGGACGCCATTTTCAAAAGCTCTCCCACACCGTCAATGTCAAGCGTGTGAAAAGGATCACCGTGGAACACCTCCTGGTTGACATAGGTGCTCATGAAGCGGCCCGAATCGTCCCGGCTGAGTCCATAGGTCATTTGCGTCAGATCATTGGTGCCGAAACTCAGAAAGGCGCAATTGGCGGCGATGTCACCCGCGCGCAGCGCCGCGCGCGGTGTCTCGACCATCGCGCCGATGTGATAGGAAAACGCAGCACCCGTTTCACTGCGAACCGCCGCTGCGACCGCGTCGATCCGCGCTTTGACCAGGTCCACTTCGCGTGCGGCCGACACCAGCGGGATCATGATCTCCGGCACCGCCGGATAACCCAGGGCCGATGCCCTGACGGTTGCTTCGAAAATCGCGCGGGCCTGCATGTCGTAGATTTCCGGCACCGAGATTCCCAACCGGACGCCGCGCATTCCCAGCATGGGGTTGAATTCCGCCAGGCTCTCGCGCCGGGCAAGGACTTGCGAAACCGGCAGGTTGAGCGCCTCGGCCATTTCCTGCATCGCTTCGCGGGAATGGGGCAGGAATTCGTGCAAGGGCGGGTCAAAAAGGCGGATGCACACCGGCATGCCTTCCATGATTTCGAAGAGCTCCAGGAAATCACCCCGCTGCATGGGCAGGAGCCGCGCCAGCGCGGCCTGACGGTCAGCCGGTTCATCCGCAAAGATCATCTCGCGCATAACGGTCAGGCGGTCTTCGTCAAAGAACATGTGCTCGGTCCGGCAAAGCCCGATCCCGTCAACGCCAAAACTGCGTGCGACGCGGGCGTCCGCGGGGGTATCGGCGTTGGCGCGGATGCCGATGTCCCGAAACTCGTCGGCCCAACGCATGAGCGTTGCGAACGGTCCGTCAATGTCCGCCGCAACCATTTCCGCCCGGCCTTGCAGTGCGGTGCCGTTGGTGCCATCGACCGTGATCGTGTCGCCTTCCTTCAGGACCTGCCCACCGGACAGCGTCAGCGTGCGTGCGCGCGTGTCGATTTGCATCCCTTGCGCACCCACCACACAGGGCACACCCAGCCCGCGCGCGATGACCGCGGCGTGGCTGGTCATGCCGCCCCGTTCGGTCAGCACACCCTTGGCTGAGTGCATGCCACGGATATCTTCGGGGCTGGTTTCGACTTTCACGAGGATTGAGTGTTCCTCGCGCGCCGCGGCCGCCTGCGCGGCAGTTGCGCTGAAAACGATCTTTCCCGCGGCGGCGCCCGGACTGGCGGCCAACCCCGTCGCGATGACCCTGCCGGGATTGTCCGGGTCCGTCTGGGGGTGCAGTAATTGTTGCAGGTTTCCCGGCTCCACCCGCAACAGAGCGGTCTTTCGGCTGATCGCGCCATCCTCGGCCAGATCAACGGCGATCCGGACCGCGGCGCGCGGGGTGCGGTCGGCGGGCGCGGCGTCGAGCAACCACACCTTGCCGCCTTCCAGCGTGAATTCAAAGCGAACGGCGTCATGGCAGCCCATGCGGGCGATCTCGGCAAAGTTCTTCAGGCCATTGACAGCCTGGGGTTCCAGATCCTCCAGTGAATTTCCGCGTGGATCTTTCGCAATATAGACGGAGTCGCGCCCCGGCTCCATGGCATCGCGCCCCTGCCCCCTTGGCATGTAGCGCCCGCGAATGGTCGCCTCGCCAGTGCTTGGCTTGACGAACTGAACCACCCCCGCACCGCTGGCCCCGACCC
>CAYXNM010000093.1:0-10576 GCA_964466385.1 uncultured Rhodobacter sp.
CCTTAACAGAGCAGCGATGAGGGCAGCGCCTGCCTGGGTAGGTGCTTTGTGGCGCTTGGTTGTCGCGCGTGTTGCCCTCATTGTAAACTCAAAGATATCACCGCATTGCGCCGTTGCAAAAGCGCCTACTGAGGGGCAGGCAGGCGCTGCCCGGCGGTGCCGCCGGACGGGTATGGGGACGGGGTTCGTGCCAAAAGGCCGGGGGTTGAACGCGTGCTGCAGTCTGCTGCCTGCCCTCAATCATGGGATCGTCATTGGGTGGGTTGGAATGACCTTGCGCTGCGATTGAAAGACCGCCCTTGAAGTTTGGCGGACCCTGCCCTTATGTCAGGGGCAATCACCCGAAAAAGGACCAAGTATGACGCTTTTCAATCCCGGTTTTTCGCCTCTCCCCGTTTTTGACGCACACGAGTCGCAGGGGGGCGATTTCGGCGCGTTGCCGGAATGGGATCTCAGCGACCTTTACCCGTCAGGCGACAGCGCCGAGATCACGGCGGATCTGAAGTGGCTAAAAGGGGAATGCGCGGCCTTCGCAACAGACTTCGAAGGCAATCTGGCAACGCTGGATGCAGCGGGAATGCTGAGCGCGATCCAGCGTTACGAGCGCATTCAGGCGATTGCCGGGCGCGTCATGTCTTTTGCCGGGCTGAGCTATTACCAGAACACCACCGATGCCCAACGGGCCAAGTTCATGTCCGACATGCAAGGCGCGATTACCGATTATTCAACCCCTCTCGTCTTCTTTTCGCTGGAGATGAACCGGATCGACGATGCAGCACTTGACGCCTTGCTTGCCGCCAACCCCGATCTGGCACGCTATCGCCCCGTGCTTGACCGGATGCGTGCGATGAAACCCTACCAACTGTCCGACGAGCTCGAAAAATTCCTGCATGATCAATCGGTTGTCGGGGCCACGGCATGGAACCGGCTGTTTGACGAAACCACCGCCTCGCTGACATTCGATGTGGACGGGGAAAAACTGAACCTTGAATCCACCCTCAACCTTCTGACCGACCAGGACCGTGACCGGCGCGAAAAGGGCGCGCGCGCGGTTGCCGGGGTCTTCTCGGCCAATCTGCCTTTGTTCGCGCGCATCACGAACACGCTGGCCAAGGAAAAAGAGATCGAGGATCGCTGGCGCAAGCTGCCAACCCCCCAGGCCTCGCGCCATTTGGCGAACGACGTGGAACCCGAGGTGGTCGAGGCGTTGCGAAACGCGGTTGTCGCGGCATATCCCAGGTTGTCGCACAGGTATTACGCGCTGAAAGCCAAATGGTTGGGCCTTGAAAAGCTGGAAATCTGGGACCGCAACGCCCCTTTGCCGCAGGAAGCGCCGCGCACCGTCGACTGGGCCGAGGCGCGCGCGACCGTTCTTGACGCCTACAGCGCCTTTTCGCCCGAAATGGCCCGGATTGCCGAACCGTTCTTTGATCGTGGCTGGATTGATGCCGCAACAAAGCCCGGTAAGGCGCCGGGCGCGTTCGCCCATCCGACGGTGACAGATGTGCACCCTTATGTGATGCTCAACTATCTCGGCAAACCGCGCGATGTGATGACGCTTGCGCATGAACTTGGCCACGGGGTGCATCAGGTTCTGGCGGCCGGTCAGGGCGAATTGCTGTCCTCGACCCCTTTGACATTGGCCGAAACGGCCAGCGTCTTTGGCGAAATGCTGACATTTCGGAAACTTCTGGCCCAAGCCCCCGACAAGGCCACGCGCAAGACGCTGCTGGCCGGCAAGGTCGAGGACATGATCAACACGGTCGTGCGCCAGATCGCCTTTTACGATTTTGAATGCAAGCTGCATGCGGCGCGTCTGGAAGGCGAACTGACGCCCGATCAGATCAATGCCATCTGGATGAGCGTTCAGGGCGAAAGCCTTGGTCCCGTTTTTGACTTCATGGACGGGTACGAAACCTTCTGGGCCTATATCCCGCATTTCATCCATTCGCCGTTTTACGTTTATGCCTATGCGTTCGGGGACGGATTGGTGAACGCGCTTTACGCGGTTTACGAAGAGGGCGACGCAGGATTTCAGGACAAGTATTTCGAGATGCTGAAAGCGGGCGGGTCCAAACACCACAGGGAACTGCTGGCTCCTTTCGGTCTGGATGCAAGTGATCCGAAGTTCTGGGACAAGGGGCTGAGCATGATATCCGGCATGATCGATGAATTGGAGGCGATGGAAACCTGATCCGGCCAACCGCGCCTTTTGCCTTTGACAAGACGTCGCAAAGCTCCTTTTAATGGCGGGATTACCGGAAAATTGAAAGGACTCATAAAATGCGGACCACGAAAAACACTCTGCTCGCGATTGCTCTGGGCGTATCGGCGCTTGGCGCCGGGATCGCAGGCCCCGCTGCTGCCGAAGACGTCAAGGTCAAGCTGACAATTCTGGGTGTTGGCGATGTTTACAACTTTTCCGACAAACACGGGCGCGGCGGGCTGGCACGCCTGAACGCGGTTGCACGCGCCGAGCGCGCCGCAAACCCCAATACGCTTTATGTTTTTGACGGGGACATGCTGTCGCCCTCGATCCTGTCGGGCTTTGACAAGGGTCAGAACATGATCGATCTCACGAACATCGTCCCTTTTGACATCGCTGTTCCCGGCAACCACGAATACGATTTCGGCACGGCCAACTTTGCTGAAAAGATGGCGGCCTCGAAATATCCGTGGGCTGCGGTCAACATCACCAATGGCGACGGGTCGGCCGTTGACGGTCTTGGCGGCACGATCATGAAGGAATTCGGCGATCTCAAGGTCGCGCTGGTGCCCGTGGCACAGGACACGACACCCGAGGTGACAAGCTCGGGCGATCTCAAATTCGGCGATACGGTGGCCAGTGGCATTGCAGCGGCCCATGCTGCGCGGGACGCGGGGGCCGATATTGTTGTCGGGGTCGTGCAAACCGACCATTCCAACGACCGCGCACTGGTCAAAAGCCACGCCTTTGACGTGATCCTGTCGGGCGATGACCATGACTATGCGACGTCATACGACGGGATCACCGCCTATATCGAAACCTCGATCGACGCGCGTTTCCTGACGCCCATCGATATCGCTGTCACGATTGGCGAGAAACGCGGCAAACGCAAAATCCGCTGGACTCCGAATTTCCGCTTCATCGATACGGCGACCGTCGCGCCGGACCCTGAGACCCAAACAATGGTCGATGCGTTCAAGGCCAGTCTCGACGAAAGTCTGAACGTGGAAATTGGCGCCACCACAGGCGTGCTTGATTCGCGCCGCAACGTTGTCAGGGGCGAAGAATCCGCCATGGGCAACCTGATCGCGGACGCCATGCGCGCGGCAACCGGGGCCGACGTTGCCATCGCCAACGGTGGCGGTATCCGCGCTGACCGCACCTATGACGCGGGCACAGTCCTGACGCGCCGAGACATCCTGACCGAACTGCCCTTTGGCAACTCGACCGTCATGACGGAACTCAGCGGGCAGCAAATCATCGATGCGCTGGAAAACGGCTTTAGCCAGGTCGAAAAAGGCGCGGGCCGGTTCCCGCAATTGTCTGGAATGTCAGTCGTTTATGACTCAACCGCCCCGGCAGGATCGCGCCTTGTGTCGGTCAAGGTCGGCGCAGCGGACATCGACCCGGCGGCGAGCTACAAGCTGGCAACCAACAACTATATCCTTGGCGGGGGTGACGGCTATAAGACGCTTGGGCAGGGCAACCTGTTGATCAACTCGGCCAACGGGAACCTGATGGCAAACGATGTGATCGATTACATCGTCGCCAATGGCGGCGTCACGGCGACGGTCGAGGGCCGCATCAAGACCGTCGGGCAGTAAACCCCTCGCATTTGAGCCAACAAACCAGACCCGCAGCCTAACGGTTGCGGGTTCATTTTTTCCATAAGGTCGCTAAGCGGCGCACAGCCTGACCGAGGTCACTCCCACCGGCGCCAGGGAAACGGTTTGTCATCCGTCGCGCCCGACTGGAATTCCGCCACGTGATGCAGCCAGTTTCCCAGACTGGCCCCGAACTCGGCGATTGCGCCGTTTCGGCCGTGCGTGAACAGCATCCAGCAAAACTGGATGAACGCCAGGGCCAGCAACAACGTTTCCGCCAGTCCGAACAGGAGCGCAAAGAGCACCATGTGCAAACCACGCATCCAGACACCGCTGCCGCGCTGATAGATGTCGGACGTTTCTTCTGAATTGCTCATTTTCTTTCCGATCTCTGAAGTTGCCTCAGGCAGCGCTTGGCATCATGCCTTTTTCGATGGCAAGCGCGCGCATCTTCTTTTGCAGTTTTTCAAACGCCCTGACTTCGATCTGACGGATGCGTTCACGGCTGACGCTGTACTCAACCGACAGATCTTCGAGCGTGATCGGACTGTCCTGCAATTTCCGTTTGATCAGAATGTCCTTTTCGCGGTCGTTCAGGTCCTCCATCGCTGCGTTCAGCAATTCGCGGCGGCTTTCCAGTTCGTCCTTTTCCGCATAATCCGAGGCCTGATCCGCGTCTTCGTCTTCCAGCCAGTCCTGCCATTCCGAACTGCCCTCGCCCTCGACGCCGATCTGCGCGTTAAGCGACGCATCGCCCCCCGCCATCCGCCGGTTCATCGAGATCACCTCGTCCTTGGTGACGTTCAGATCATTGGCGATGCGGTCGACATTTTCCGGGCGCAGATCGCCTTCTTCAAGCGCGCCAATACGGTTCTTGGCCTTGCGGAGATTGAAAAACAGTTTCTTTTGCGCGCTCGTCGTCCCCATTTTCACCAGCGACCATGACCGCAGAATATATTCCTGGATCGAGGCCCGTATCCACCACATTGCATAGGTCGACAGCCGGAACCCCTTGTCAGGATCGAACCGCTTGACGGCTTGCATCAGGCCGACATTCGCTTCGGAAACCACTTCGGCGACCGGCAGGCCGTACCCGCGGTATCCCATCGCGATTTTCGCTGCCAAACGCAGATGTGACGTGACCAGCTTGTGTGCGGCGCCGCTGTCTTCATGGTCCACCCAGCGCTTGGCCAGCATGAATTCCTCGCCCGGTTCCAGCATCGGGAACTTGCGAATTTCCTGCATGTACCGGTTCAGACCCTGTTCCGGTGACGGGGCCGGAAGGTTGGCGTAGCTCATGAAGTATCCTCACCCTGATGTAAATGTTCGTTACATGGCAAAATAGGCACCCTGCGCGGTCATTTCAAGGGGGTCTGATTGCGCAATTCCAGCAATAATCCTGTCATATCCTGCGGCAGATCGGCCTCAAAACGCACCGACCGCCCCGTCAGCGGGTGCACAAACCCCAACACCGCCGCATGAAGCGCCTGTCGTCCGAAATCCTTCAGCAACCGGCGCTTGTGTTCAGGCAGCGAGCGCGCCGCTGCCAGTCGCCCACGCCCGTAAACCCCGTCCCCGATCAGGGAATGCCCGGCATGGCTGAGATGAACACGTATCTGATGGGTCCGTCCCGTTTCCAGCCAGCAATCCAGAACCGCCGCGGCCTGTTCGAATTCCTCCAGAACCCGAAACCGGGTGATGGCGTGGCGGCCGGAATTGCCGACCACCGCCATTTTCTTTCGATCGGTTTTGTGCCGCGCGATATTGCCGGAAACACGAATGACGTTGCCGCTTTCAAATGCGACCCCCGCAACCCCGCCAAGGCGCGGATCCGCGCGAGAGGGCACCCCCGAAACAATCGCGCGGTAATGCCGTTCGATAGAATGGTCCGCGAACTGCGCGGCCAGCCCCTGATGGGCGGCGTCCGACTTGGCCACCACCAGCAGGCCGGAGGTGTCCTTGTCGATCCTGTGAACGATCCCCGGACGTTTCGCGCCCCCGATCCCCGACAGGCTGTCCGCACAGTGATGCAACAGCGCATTGACCAGTGTCCCCGTTTCAGACCCCGGCGCGGGATGGACCACCATCCCGACCGGCTTGTTCACGACGATCAGGTCGTCGTCCTCATGGACGATGTCCAGCGGTATGTTTTCCGCTCGGGCGACAATATCGTCAGGCGCGGGCAAACGGACAAGCCAGACCTCACCCGGGCCCGGTCGCGTTCTGGCCGTCGCAACCCCGCCCCCGACCTCGCGAACGACTTCGCCCGCCTCGATCAGGCGGACCAGACGCGACCGGCTCAACCCCGCGCCCTCTGGTGCTGCGCGCGCCAAAGCCTTATCAAGCCGCAAATCGGGGGTTTCCCCCAGGATAAGCCGCAGAACGGGATCAGACATGAGCAACACTCCGGATCATTCAGGTGAACCCGCCAACCTCAGGTTTCTCAGGATACTGGTCACAATCCTGACGGCGTCAATGATACTGGGCCTTGTAACGGTGATCGTCCTGATTGTCATCCGTGTGCCGAACGTCATCCGCACGGTCGATGACCCGATCCCCCTGCCCGATGAAATCACCCTGCCGACAGATGCAAAACCCGGCAGTTTCACGCAAGGTGGTGACTGGTACGCGGTGATCACCACCGCGAATGAAATCCTGATATTCAACCGCTCTGACGGCACGCTGCGCCAAAAAATCGCGATCAGGCCGGAATGACGGTCTCATTGTTGCGAAAATACTCTCGCCGAAGGCCCCCGCCGCGAATGAGCGAATCCTTGCAACCCGTGCCCGTGAGTCCGATAAAACACCATCATGAGCTTGCCCCCCGGATTTCTGGATGATCTGCGAACCCGCACCTCTCTGGCGCAGGTTGCCGGGCGCAAGCTGACATGGGACGCCCGGAAAACCAATCCCGGCAAGGGAGATTACTGGGCGCCCTGCCCGTTTCATCAGGAAAAGACCGCGTCGTTTCATCTCGACGACCGCAAGGGGTTTTACTATTGCTTCGGGTGCCACGCCAAGGGGGACGCGCTCGCCTTCATTCGCGAAACCGAAAACGTCGGCTTCATGGAGGCGGTTGAAATCCTGGCGCGCGAGGCCGGGATGACCATGCCCGCGCGCGACCCTAAGGCACGCGAAAAATCCGACCTCAGACAGTCGCTGGCCGACGTGATGGAATACGCGGCGCAATATTATCGCCTGCAACTCAGGACGAATATGGGAAGCGGCGCGCGTGATTATCTGGAAAGCCGCGGATTGTCCGGCGAAACGCTTGACCGGTTTGGCATCGGTTTTGCCCCCGACACCCGCACAGCGCTGATGAAACACCTGGGCGAAAAGAATATCCCCGTCGACAGGATCCTCAAGGCAGGTCTTGCGGTCAAACCCGATGACGGCGCGGCCCCGTTTGACCGCTTTCGCGGACGCATCATGTACCCCATCCGCGACGCAAGGGGCCGGTGTATCGCGTTCGGCGCGCGCGCAATGGACCCGAACGCCCGCGCCAAATACCTGAATTCGCCCGAAACACCGCTATTCGACAAGGGGCGCACGCTTTACAACCTTCAGTCCGCGCGCGAGGCGTCCGGGAAGTCCGGCGAACTGATTGTGACCGAAGGCTACATGGACGTCATCGCGCTGGCGCAGGCCGGATTCCCCAATACCGTCGCCCCTCTTGGCACCGCGATCACCGAACACCAGTTGATGATGCTCTGGCGGCTGGCACCGGAACCCGTGATCGCGCTTGACGGCGACACCGCCGGGCTTCGCGCCGCGATGCGCCTGATCGACATCGCCTTGCCCCTGCTTGAACCCGGCCGGTCGCTCAGGTTTTGCCTGTTGCCCGAGGGTCTGGACCCGGACGATCTGATCAGATCGCAGGGAGCCCCGGCGATGCGCAGCCTTCTTGACCGCGCCCGGCCCATGGTCGACTTGTTGTGGCAACGCGAAACCCAAGGGCGCCAGATCGACAGCCCGGAACGCCGCGCGGCACTGGATCTCAGCCTGAGAACGGCCCTGAAATCCATTCGCGATCCATCCGTCCGCAACCACTACACGGCCGCGATCCGTGAACTGCGTGGCGATTTTTTCAGGCCAAGGAGCCAGACCACCGCAGGCCGCGCCTCTTTCCGAAAAGGAAAGACGGAACTGGCCACGCCGGGGGCAAAGTCTTCTCTGCTGGCCCAGTCGGAACAGGCGCAGGACCAGTTTCGCGAGGCGATCGTGCTGGCAATCCTCTGCTCTCACCCCGCCGTTGCCACGCTGTTTGAAACGCGCCTTGAAAAAATCGTGTTCCGCACGCCCGGATACGGCAACATTCGCGATGTGATCCTGTCCGCGGACCTCTCGTTGCCACCCATCGACATACAGGCGAGAATAGACGCGGAAACCGGCCCCGGAACGGTTGAAAAACTGATGTCGCTTCGCCATGTGAAAATAGCGCCGGCGCTGGGCGCCACGGCTGATCCGCAAAAAATCGAACTGGCGCTGGCCGAGGAGCTGGCAAAGCTCGAAGCCGACCGGGGCAGCGCCGCCGAAATCGAAGACGCCGTCGGTGATATGTCCGGCCGGGTTGACGAGGGCCTGACCTGGCGCCTCGGACAGGCGGCCCAGGCACGGCAGAAAGCGGCCCGAACCAGCATGCCGGACACCGGAACCAACGACGAGGAGCACAAAAACCTGTCCGAACAACTGCAAAACCTCATCGATCGTCAGATTTGGGTAAAGAAAAAGCGTTAATGTGCATTGCGAATCAGTGATTCGCCGTGTTGATTCGCGTAAGTGATTCGCGAACAGCGCACGGCGAAGACGATTCGCTTTTCTGAAATGGAGTGATCAATGGCCGCCAAGGACACCGAAGCGTCGAAAACCGAGGAACAGCCGGACTCAACCGCACTTGGCGACATGAGCCAGGCGTCGGTCAAGAAGATGATCGCGAACGCCCGTGCGCGCGGCTACATCACCTATGACGAACTGAACAAGGTTCTGCCGCCCGAACAGGTCAGCTCGGAACAGATCGAAGACGTGATGTCCATGCTCAGCGAAATGGGCATCAATATCATCGAAAACGAAGACGCCGAAGAAGAAGACGCGAAATCCACCGAACTGGTTGAAACCTCGTCCTCCAAAGAGGTGACCGTCGCCACGACCACGACCGAGGTGCTGGATCGTACCGACGATCCGGTGCGCATGTACCTGCGCGAAATGGGGTCGGTCGAATTGCTCAGCCGCGAAGGCGAGATCGCCATCGCCAAACGCATCGAGGCCGGGCGAAACACCATGATTCTGGGCCTTTGCGAAAGCCCTTTGACCTTTCAGGCGATCACCATCTGGCGCGACGAATTGCTGGACGAGGAAATTCTGCTGCGCGACGTCATCGACCTTGAAACGACGTTTTCAGGCTCGGTCGAGGGCGACGAGGAAGAGGAAGTCGGAGCGACCGAAGGCGTTGTTCCCCCGGTAGCACCGGCTGCCCCCGCTGCGGGAACGACGTCCGAAACACCAAAACCCGAGGCCGAACCTGAAACCGATGCCGACGGCAACCCGATCGAAAGTGACGACGAAGACGACGACGAGGACGATCAGGCCAATCTTTCGCTTGCCGCGATGGAAGCCGCGCTCAAACCGCAAGTGCTGGAAACGCTGGACCGGATCGCATCGGATTACGCAAAGCTGGCGGACATGCAGGACAGCCGGATTTCCGCCACCCTGAACGAAGACAGTTCCTTCACCAAGAAGCAGGAAACCAAGTATCAGCAATTGCGCTCGGAAATCGTCGAACTGGTGAATTCGCTGCATCTGCACAACAACCGGATCGAAGCCCTGATTGACCAGCTCTACGGCATCAACCGCAAGATCATGTCGATCGACGGCGCAATGGTGAAACTGGCAGACCAGTCGCGCATCAACCGCCGCGACTTCGTCGAAGCCTATCGCGGCTCGGAACTGGACCCCACATGGCTTGACCGCATCGTGGAAATTCCCGGTCGCGGCTGGGCCACTTTTCTGGAACGGTTCCGCGACAAGGTCGAGGTTCTGCGCGCCGAAATGGCCGAGGTGGGCCAGTATGTGGGCGTTGATATTTCGGAATACCGCCGCATCGTCAATCAGGTGCAAAAAGGCGAAAAAGAGGCCCGTCTTGCCAAGAAAGAGATGGTCGAAGCCAACCTGCGCCTCGTGATTTCGATCGCCAAGAAATACACCAACCGCGGCCTGCAATTCCTTGATCTCATTCAGGAAGGTAATATCGGCCTGATGAAGGCTGTGGACAAATTCGAATACCGCCGGGGCTACAAATTCTCGACCTATGCAACCTGGTGGATCCGTCAGGCGATCACCCGCTCCATCGCCGACCAGGCCCGCACCATCCGAATCCCGGTCCACATGATCGAAACCATCAACAAGCTGGTGCGCACGGGCCGCCAGATGCTCCACGAGATCGGCCGCGAACCAACCCCCGAGGAACTGGCCGAAAAGCTGCAAATGCCGCTGGAAAAAGTGCGCAAGGTGATGAAAATCGCCAAGGAGCCGATCAGCCTGGAAACCCCGATCGGGGACGAGGAAGACAGCCAGCTTGGCGATTTCATCGAAGACAAGAACGCCGTGCTGCCGCTTGACAGCGCCATTCAGGGCAACCTCAAGGAAACGACAACCCGCGTTCTCGCCTCACTCACCCCGCGCGAAGAACGTGTGTTGCGCATGCGGTTTGGCATTGGCATGAACACCGACCACACGCTCGAAGAGGTGGGCCAGCAATTCAGCGTCACCC
>CAYXNM010000094.1:0-10439 GCA_964466385.1 uncultured Rhodobacter sp.
AAAGCGTATACCCGGATTGGGGAAATGATTGCTTTCGTCCTGGCGCTGTCCGACAGCGCGTGCAGGATCCGAACAACAGGCGATGAACTGGTTCGGGTTCATGGCCATGTGGTTTCCGGATGACGTTTGGGACCGCCTTCGCGGCGACCGGAACCCGTGATCTGCGGTTTGACATCAAGGTTTCGCAATACTGGTCTGGCCCTGCCGGAAAACGCCAAACCCCGGAAAAAGGCCGACTCCACAGCTGCACCGAAAGGATACAATCGGTGGGCGTGAAACGCGTGACAGCCTGTCGCGCCGCCTCTCATCCTATTCCCCTTTACGCAAAACTTGAACCAGCATATCGGCAGAAAGAGCAGATCAAACACGGAAATCCGGCGCAAGCCAGACAGTTCGTGTTCCTTTGCGTGCTATCATTTTGCACGGAAACCTGCAACTGCTGCGCTGGGAACCGGGGCGCAGCACTTTTGCGCGGAACCCGGCCCGCTTGCCGGATCGCACACCGAAAACGCCCGGCACATCCTTTCAAAACGCACATGCGCACCCGATGGAATAAGAGGGTTTCATCCGGGCTCCATTATCATTTCAACGGTTTATGTCGGGTCAACGCCCTGGCGACGCGGCGTCAACCGGGCGGATGTCATTAGTTTTTGCTTTAATCTACTTCACCCAAACATAGGTCAGTCGCGGGCTTCCCCGGCTGACCATTATCAGGGTCGTCAAGCCCTGATCCATCTCGTAATCATAGCTTACGACCATTCCGTTTCCAGTGATGGAACCACGCCCCGCGCCGATCGGCAGGACCGCTGCGGCACCCTTGATCTCGACATCAATCGACGCACCCGGGCATGTGATCACGGGTTTGACCGCCAGCGCCGGATCGAACGCAGCTTCCATCCACGGCAACCCGTACAGCGCTTGGCCGTCATCCCCCAAACGGTCCAGATCAACATCAAACGGCGCAAACAACCGACCGCCCGCGCTGCCGCTGATCTGACCGGTCAGCGCGCAGGATTGTGGCACACCGGACGGCATCACCGCCGCCGGTGGCACCCAGTTGAATGTCCCGCTGAACGCGGGGGTTTGAACCTCGCTGGCGCTCAACATATGCGCGGTCGCGTAATTCATCGTGTAGTGACCGTTATTATCGATCGTCAGCGTGTGACCTGCCAGCGGGAATTGAATGGAATTGCCTCCGGCCTCCAGCACCGCAGCCTTCAGCGACCAGGTGCCCGCCCATCCGGTGTCTACGTCGGCGGTCAGAACGGTATCCCAATTGGTCCAGATACCCTGTTCACCGATTTCCTCATCGCCCGACCAGGCGGGCGCGCCGATGAAAACGCTCAGACATAGGGAGAACGCAACCTTGCCGAACATGAAAACCTCCAATATCCCTGCGCAGGAGCCGTGACCGTCTTGTCTCGTCCGGTTGCGCGGCTCTGTCCGATTGTCCTGGTGCGCACTCTATCCCGAAACCCGGTTCGCGCCATTCAGATTGCACGCCAGGTACATCCTGACGTTAGCCCAACAGCGGCATTCGGTAAAGCTCTTCCGGCTGCACCAGACTTCGCGAACGGGATCCCGAAACGACAATTTGGTAGCAGAGCAACCGTCCCGGGCTGGTCACGGGGGACGATCAGCATTCGTCGAGCACCACCCGGTCGCGCGACAAGAGAGCCCCCGGGGCCGGTGGAGCGGTCAGGTCTTTCGGCCCATCTTCGGCAGCTTGCCGACCCCCGGACCACGCCACGCGACATATGCCAGCACCGGCTTGTCAAAAGTCTGCATGGCGTGATCCTGATCGGATGCATGCATACGGACATCACCGGCGGTCGCAGCAAAATCGTCCATTCCCTGGGCATAAAACGTCGCCTCTCCCGCCAGGACATAATAAAGCTCCTCGGCCTCGTGGTGGTGCCAGTCGTAAGACAGCCCGTCGCCCCAATAGGCGACATACCCTTGCATTTCCGATGTCCGGAAAACGCCGTTGGGACCGATCAACTGGAAATACCCATAGCGATTGCGAAAATCCGCGCCGACCTCGTCCTCGGAATAGGTCCGCTGCCATTTTGCCAGTGGGGCCGTCTTGCGGATGGCGTCGATGGCGGGTTGACTTGCATTGGTTCCGGCCAGCTCGGATCCGGCGACAATTCGCGACGCGGGAATGGGCCGGGGCTCCGGCATGCATGGCACCAGCGCGTCAGGAAAGCGACAGAACGCCCGCAAATCCGGGCTGACCGCATGCAAATCCCTGATCGCGCTGACCAGCGCAATCCAATCCCGTTCTTGAGGCCCGCCCCGAGCGGTCGGCCCGAGCGCCTCCGTTTGTCCTGGAATATCGCTCATTCAACCAACCTTTCGCTCTTTTTCGCACGTATCAGTCCATCCGGAACAGGCAATCACGCGCCCGCATCAGAAAAAACCAAAAAAGGCGTCTGTGATTGTCCCTCGGCGACCCGAATTGTCGCTGCCCTCTCATTGCCGCGCCGCGGCGCTGGCAGAGTGGTCGGCAGTCCCGTCGCCGGGAAGCGCTTTGCCACGCTCAGGCGTTTTCCCACGTGCCGGATCCGGTCAGCACATCCAGCGCTTTTTGGTGCAATTCAGGCGAGCCCGCGGCCAGCGCCCGCCCCCCCGTGTGCGCCGGTCCTCCCTGCCAGTCCGTAATCACGCCCCCTGCGGCCTCGATCACCGCGATCGGGGCCTGAACGTCATAGGCCAACAACCCCGCTTCGGCCACCAGATCAATATGACCGGCCGCCAGCAGCGCGTAGGCATAGCAGTCCATGCCGTATCGCGTAAGCCTGGTCCGCCTCGCCAGATCGTGAAAGGCGCGTCCCTCGTTGGGTGTTCCGACTTCGGGGAGGGTCGTGAAAATGACCGCATCTTGCAGGTTGGTGACGTTGCGTGTCGCCAGGGCCCGCACACCCATCGGACCCTTCATTTCCGCAACCCCGAACCCGCCGACGAACCGTTCACCAATATAGGGCTGGTCGATCACGCCGAAAACCGGACCGTTCGCATCGGATATCGCGATCAGAACACCCCAGGTCGGCGTGCCAGAGATAAATCCGCGCGTTCCGTCGATCGGGTCCAAAACCCAGGTCAGACCGCTTGTTCCGCTCTGTGTGCCGAACTCCTCGCCCAGGATGGCATCATCGGGCCGTTTTGCGGCCAGAATGTCGCGCATCGCCGCTTCGGCGTTTCGATCGGCGATGGTCACGGGATCGAACCCGGTCGCAAGCTTGTTGTCCGCAATCAGACCCTTCGCGCGAAAATGCCTCAGCGTCTCTTTGCGCGCGGCGTCGGCCAGCGCGTGTGCGGTTTCCATCAATTCGGTTTGTAGTCCGGGTGCGATCGCCTGCATGAAAAATCCCGCCTGAATGGTGCGTGCCACTCAGAACGGGATTTCATAGTGTGTGGGCGCGGTCAACCTGAGCGCGCCAATTTCCGGTCAGGCGGCGTCGCTCAGAACGCGGGCCAGGTCGAAAAGCCGGCGACGCTGGTTTTCCGGAATGGCGTAATATGACCGCACAAGCTCAAGCGCTTCCTTGTCGGCGAGCAGATCGCCCAACGCGGCATCCGGTTTCGCGGTTTCGGCATTCTCGCCTTCCAGTCCTTCGAAAAAGAAGCTGATCGACACATCCATCGCGTGGGCAATATCCCAAAGTCTGGACGCGCTGACGCGATTCATGCCGGTTTCATACTTCTGTATCTGCTGAAATTTGATGCCGACGGCTTCGCCCAATTGTTGCTGGGTCATCCCCACCATCCAACGGCGGTGCCGCACGCGTTTGCCAACATGTACATCTACTGGGTGCTTCATTACTCTACTCCATGGTTCCCTCATGGGTATAATAAGCAATTTCCGTGCCAAGATCACCAATTTATTCAATAGTAACGAATTTTTTCTTCATTTGCTGCATTACGCACTGTTATTGCACAAAAAAAATTTCGTAATCTTCGCGACAGGGTTGCAAATAATGGGAGACATTCGCAACCTGGCGTTCAATCTTCACGTGTTTTGCAAAATGCAATGCAAAATGCAAACACCCGTCGGTTTATCCATCCATTTTGCGACTCTGACGCTTGCGCTCATGCGGATCAAGATGTCTTTTCCGCAGTCTGATGGCGCGCGGGGTCACTTCCACCAACTCGTCATTGTCCACATAGGCAATGGCTTCTTCCAGCGAAAACCGGGTCGGAGTTGTCAGGCGAACCGCCTCGTCCGTGCCGCTGGCGCGCACGTTGGTCAGCTTCTTGCCTTTAAGCGGGTTGACCTCCAGATCGTTGCCACGCGAATGCTCGCCAATGATCATGCCCTGATAGACCTTGACCTGTGCCCCAATGAACATGCGACCACGGTCTTCCAGATTGAAAAGCGCATAGGCGACGGAAACGCCGGCATCCATCGAAATCAGAACCCCCTGCCGCCGACCGGCAATCGGCCCTTTGAAGGGCGCCCATTCATGAAAGACGCGGTTGAGAACGCCGGTTCCGCGCGTATCGGTCAGAAACTCGCCGTGATAGCCGATCAGACCGCGCGACGGAACATGGGCAATCAGGCGGGTTTTTCCAACACCGGCGGGGCGCATCTCGGCCAGTTCGCCCTTTCGGAGGGCCAGTTTTTCGATCACGGCACCGGAAAAATCGTCATCGACGTCGATCGTGACCTCCTCGATCGGTTCCAGCGTCTGCCCGTCTTCTTCGCGAAAAAGGACCTGCGGGCGCGAAACCGACAACTCAAAGCCCTCGCGGCGCATGTTTTCGATGAGGACACCCATCTGCAACTCGCCCCGGCCGGCAACTTCGAAAGCTTCGCCGCCGGGCGTGTCGCTGACGCGGATCGCCACATTGCTTTCCGCTTCGCGCATCAGACGCGCGCGGATGACCCGGCTTTGCACCTTGTCCCCGTCACGCCCCGCCAAAGGGCTGTCATTGATGCCAAACGTCACTGTGATGGTTGGCGGATCGATGGGCTGCGCCGGAATGGCCTCGGTCACGGTGGTTGCGCAGATCGTGTCGGCAACCGTTGCCTTGGTCATCCCCGCGATCGAGACGATATCACCCGCCTCGGCAACATCGATCGCTTGCTGGACCAGACCCCGGAATGCCAGAATCCTGGTGACGCGGAAGTTTTCGACAAGTTGGCCGTCGCGTGACAGCGCCTTGACCGTCGCGCCCGCGCGCAGACTGCCGCTTTCGACCCGTCCGGTCAGGATCCGGCCCAGATAAGCATCGCCGCCCAGCGTGGTCGCCAGCATTCGGAATGGTTCACCGGTTTTCGTCGCCTGCTCGGGCGCGGGCACATGCGCGACGACCAGATCAAACAAGGCGTCAAGGTTGCTCCGCGGACCATCCAGCGTTTCATCGGCCCAGCCCGACCGGCCAGAGGCGTAGAGGGACGGGAAATCAAGCTGTTCGTCCGTTGCATCCAGATTGGCAAAGAGATCGAAACATTCGTCAAGCGCCCGGTCGGGTTCCGCATCCGGCTTGTCGACCTTGTTCAGAACGACAATCGGGCGCAAGCCCTGCGCCAGCGCTTTTGCCGTCACGAACTTGGTCTGGGGCATCGGACCTTCGGCGGCATCCACCAGCAGAACCACACCATCGACCATGGACAGGATGCGCTCGACCTCGCCCCCGAAATCAGCGTGACCGGGGGTGTCAACGATGTTGATGCGCGTGCCCTTCCAGACAACGCTGGTGGCCTTGGCCAGAATGGTGATCCCGCGTTCGCGTTCCAGATCGTTGCTGTCCATGGCCCGTTCAACGGTTGCCTCGTTCTCGCGGTAGATGCCGGATTGCTTCAGCATTTCGTCCACAAGCGTGGTTTTGCCGTGGTCCACGTGCGCAATGATCGCGATGTTGCGAAGTTCCATTCGCCTCGTCCTTTGCAGGTGTCAGGGGTGTTCGCGCGGCCATACCTCAGCCACCCGCGCTTGACCAGAGGCAATCGCGGCACGCCATCGGGTTTGCGCCAACCTGTTGTTTAGCCCAGACCTTGGGTTTTGGGCAGGGGTTGAGTTCACGCCGCCAACCTGCCAAGCAGATCCAACGATTTCCCTCTTGATAGGAGAAACCCCCAAATGCGTGCCATGCAAGTTACCCGATACGGTCAACCGCTCGAACTTCGTGATCTGCCCAAACCGTCGCCGAAACCGGGCGAGGTCTTGCTGAAGATCCATACCGTAGGGATGAATTTCGGCGACACGCTGCTGATAAAGGGAACCTATCAGGAAAAGCCCGCGCTTCCCTTCACCATGGGAATGGAGGTTTGCGGCACGATCCAGGAATTAGGCGAAGGTGTGGACCAATTGAAACCCGGCCAGCGCGTCGCGGTTTTTGCAGGATCAGGGGGATTGGCAGAGTTTGGCGCGTTTTCAGCCGCAACTTGTGTGCCCGTTCCCGACGCGATGTCAGACGCGGAGGCCGCGGCTTTCCTGGTCGCCTACGGAACATCGCATGTCGCCCTTGATTACAAGGCGCATCTGCAACCGGGCGAGCGGCTCTTGGTATTGGGCGCTTCGGGCGGGGTCGGACTGACTGCGGTTGAACTTGGCAAACTGATGGGCGCCGAAGTCATCGCCGTTGCACGCAGTGCCGAAAAGCTGAAGGTGGCGAAAGATGCAGGTGCTGACCATCTGATCTGTTCGGAGACGGACGATATCCGGGACAAGGTCAAATCGCTTGGCGGGGCCGATGTCGTTTACGATCCGGTCGGGGGGGACCAGTTCAGGGCCGCCCTGCGCGCCTGCAATCCCGAAGCGCGCCTGATCCCGCTTGGGTTTGCTTCGGGCGAGGTTCCGCAGATCCCCGCCAATATCCTGCTGGTCAAGAACCTTACGGTAATTGGGCTTTATTGGGGGGGGTATGCGCGCCTCAAACCTTCGGTTCTGACCGACAGTTTCGCGCAGCTCTTCACCTGGTACGGTGAGGGCCGGTTGAAACCCCATGTCAGCAATGTTGTTCCACTTGCCGCGGCAAACACCGCCCTTGACCATTTGCGCAACCGGACATCGACCGGCAAGGTGATCGTCACGATCGACGATTGAGCCGGCGCCTCAGACCGTGTGGTAGGACCGCCGCACCAGTTCGGCCAACTTGTGGGCAAGCGGCGTTTGCGAGCGTTCGGCCACGTAAAGGTTGATGTTGATTTCCGACAGATCGGGCAGATGGCCGTTGTGCTTGATCTCTTCGACATAATCGGGCCGCGATCCCTTGATGCAGGCGTGAACCGCAAGATCGGCGGTGACACTGGCCTCGACCGTGCGGGTCGAATCCGATTCAACGGCCATTTCCCACGGGATTCCAGCCTTGTCCAGGGCGTCCTGAACACCGGCACGAAAGAGGCACGCATATTCAAAGGCCAGCCGCAACGGGCGCGATGTCCAGGCGTGCCCGCCGGGTGACCCGACCCAGACCAGAGGAAGCTTGACCAGCGTTTCACCACCCTCACCGAACCCTTCTTCCGTCGTCAGGATAATGTCGCATTCGCCTCGCGCGAACAGACGTTTCAATCGGTGGGTATATGACGAGATCAACTGAACGCGGACGCGCGGGTAGCTTGCAGCGAAACGTTGCAAAACACTTGGGATATGGGGGTAAACGATGTCCGACGGAACGCCCAGGGTCACTTCGCCTTCAAAAGACTGGCTGGTCAGGCGGGCGTAGACCTCGTCATTCAGCGCCAGCATCCGCCGCCCGTACCCCAGCAATTGCTCGCCCTGCGCGGTCAGGCCAATGCGGCGCGAGGAACGGTCGAGGAGCGTCTGATCCAAACTTTTCTCAAGCCGTTTGAGCTGCATGGAGACCGCCGATTGCGTCAGGTTCAGGAACCCCGCCGCGCGGGTCACCCCCCCGCTTTCCGCAACCGCGACGAACGAGCGCAGCGCCGTCATGTCGAGATTTCGCGACATATCACATTTCCTTATGGTTCCAACCAAAAACATTCATTTTACAAATGATACACGAACCCCCAGATACATCAAGAAGATTGATATGACGCCGAAAACGCATCAGGAAATGAAAGGATACGAAAATGGCCATGATCTCTGCTGAAACGCGATTCCATCCGCCCCTTCCACTCGCCGCGGTTTTTCGTGTGATTTCACGTAGCATTGCTGTCCGGCGTCAACGCCGGCATCTCGGAACACTGGATGACACCCGTCTTGACGATCTGGGTCTCAGCTACAAAGAGGCGCGCCGCGAAGCCTGCCGCCCGGTTTGGAATGTCCCGGGACATTGGCTGCGCGCCACCTATTGAAGTCCGGCGTCTTGGCTGGATTTTACGCACGCTCTTCTTGAAAATCGGGTGAAAATACCCGATATGTACAGTCAAAGGCGGCGTGCCTGGGTGCCCGCTTTGCAACGCAGCAGGTGGAAACACGTAAAGGAGGGCCAAATGGCCGAACATCAGACAATCCGGCGCGTCGGTGCCGGTGTCCGAACCGCAGAGATCGACGAGGGTCTTCGCGCCTATATGAACAAGGTCTACGGGACCATGTCCGTCGGCCTTTTGATGACAGCAGGCGTCGCCTGGGCTGTGGGATCGAATCCCGCGTTGCTTTCGGTTCTGCGTGATCCCGCGACGCTTTCCCCGAACATCCTGGGTTATGCGGTGATGTTTGCACCGCTCATCATGGTTTTCGCCTTTGGCGCCATGCTCAATCGTTTGTCGGCCGCAGGTGCGCAGTTGTTCTTTTACACGTTCGCCGCCGTCATGGGCCTGTCGCTCAGCTGGATTTTCGCGGCCTTCACCGGCATTTCGATTGCGCAGACGTTTCTGGTGACGTCCATATCCTTTGCGGGTCTGTCGCTTTACGGATACACGACCAAGCGCGACATCTCTGGTTGGGGGTCGTTCCTGATCATGGGTGTGATCGGGCTGATCGTCGCCTCGATCGTCAACATTTTTCTGGCCTCACCCGCGATCATGTTCGCAATCTCGATCCTCGGCGTACTGATTTTTGCGGGCCTCACCGCTTATGACACGCAAAAGATCAAGACGCTTTACCTGCAACACGCCCATTCGATGGACGAGGAATGGCTGGGCAAGTCGGCGATCATGGGGGCGCTTAGCCTTTATCTGGACTTCATCAACCTCTTCATGTTCCTGCTTCAGTTCATGGGCAACCGGAATTGACGCCACGCACAGCAAGAAAAACGGGGCCGGTCATCGCGACCGGCCCTTTTTTTGTGTGGCCGTGATGATAGCGCCGACGTAGGTCGGACAATTGTCCGGGCTAAGAAAGCTGATACAAAAAGGAAAGGCGACCCATCGGAGCCGCCTTTGAATGCTTGTCTGAAGGGGACGAGATCTATTTGATCTTGCCTTCTTTGTAGGGAACATGCTTGCGCGCCACCGGGTCGTATTTGTTGACGACCATCTTTTCGGTCATGGTGCGCGCGTTTTTCCTGGTCACGTAAAAGTGGCCGGTGTCTGCCGTCGAGTTCAGGCGGATCTTGATCGTGGTTGGTTTGGCCATTGTCTGTCTCCTGTCGCGGTCTGTCCGCGCCTTTGGACGACACCCCGTGCCATCCTTGAATTCCGAGCCTGCCTTTTATACGCCCCCGCCGTGCAGTCAAGGGGGTGCGCTTGTGACATAGCCCTGCAACCGACATAAAGTTGCGCTTGTCCCGCACAGGCGGGTATTTCGTCCGTGGCGGTTATTGTCGCCCACCAAATCAGTTCGGCGCGAGACGGTTAAGGCTCGGCGGTGCAGACCACATTGTAAGGGCTTGAGTTTTCGCGAATATACATGTTTTTGCCCCTGTTCAGCAAGTTCAGGCCGGCCTCTCTGGTCTTCGGCGAGGAATAAAAAAGCGTGCCGCACAGGTTGCCAAATTGTATGCAGTCAATCCCGTGACCGCAGTTGGAGTTCACATAAAGCCCGCGTTTGTTGTTACCGCTATCGAGAAAATAATAGGGGAAATGAGAGGCCAAAGCCGTGGGCGCACTCCACAGGAGTAATCCGACAGCAAGGCCGCCCGACCGAAGCAGGGTTTTGAGCGTAATATCCGGCACTTTATCATCCTTTCGAGGTTGAAAAACTTTGATTTCCGGCGACATTAACCGAAAACCAACAAGAAAAAAGATATGCGCGGATGGCCTGTAAGCCGGATTCTGTCCGCAGGGCCGAAACCCCGCTGGATGACCATTCATCTGGCCCTGCTGTTACCAACAGGGTCAAGCTGCCGACCCGGGTCTCTGGGTCGAAGAGCCCTGGGCGCGAACGCCCGCAAGACCCCTATTTGGCATTGCTCCGGGTGGGGCTTGCCATGCGGGCGCTGTTGCCAGTACCCCGGTGGGCTCTTACCCCACCTTTTCACCGTTACCTTGCACGCAAGGCAGTTTGTTTTCTGTGGCGCTTTCCCTCGGGTTGCCCCGGCCGGGCGTTACCCGGCACCCTTTCTTCATGGAGTCCGGACTTTCCTCGCAC
>CAYXNM010000095.1:0-10214 GCA_964466385.1 uncultured Rhodobacter sp.
GCGGCAAGACGTTTCTGTTCGCCATCCAGTTGCCCGATTTCAACGGCGGTTCCCGGTTCGGTGTGGGTCACGTCAAGCCGCGCCAGCGCGATGGTCTTGCCAAGCCATGGTGATTTCATGGCCGAGGTGACGACCCCGATCTGTGCCTTGCCGATCCGCACGCAATCGCCGTGAACCGGGATCAGGCCGCCCTCGATATCCAGTCCGACCAGCTTTTCCTTGGGGTGGGCTTTACGCTCCTCGATCGCCGCGCGTCCGATGAAATCGTCTTCCTGCGTCTTGAGCGGCACGGTAAAGCCGATCCCCGCTTCGAAAGGATTGGTCTGATCGGAAAACTCGTAGCCTGCGAAGACCAGACCGGCCTCGATCCTGAGCATGTCAAGCGCCGCCAGTCCCAGCGGCACCATGCCCATGGGTTCGCCCACTTTCCAGATTGCGTCAAAGACCTCTTCGGCCTTGTCGGGATGGCAGAACACTTCGTATCCCAACTCGCCCGAATACCCCGTGCGGCTGAGCACGACGGGCGTCCCTTGAATATCGCCCAGACGCGCGGTGGTGAACCGGAACCAGGCCAGATCCTCGACCGTCGAATGGGTGGGGGGCGTCCACAGCACCTGTTTCAGAATGTCCCGCGAAAGAGGCCCCTGAACGGCGATGTTGTGGTGATGGTCGGTCGAGCACCGCACCCAGGCATTCATCCCGTGTTTCTCGGCCTGATCGCGCAGCCATTTGCCCGAACTGTCGCAGCCACCGATCCAGCGGAAATTATACTCTCCCAGCCGGAAAACCGTGCCATCGTCGATCATGCCGCCATGCTCGTAGCACATGGCCGTATAGACGATGCCACCGACGCTGAGTTTCCTAATGTTGCGGGTCACGCACATCTGCACCAGCTCGGCCGCGTCCGGGCCCGTGATTTCGTACTTGCGCAACGGCGACAGGTCCATCACGACGGCTTTTTCGCGCGCCGCCCAGTATTCGGCGATGGCGCCGTGGTTGGACATCTGGTTGGCCAGCCAATAGCCGTTATATTCAACGAATTCACGGGTATGCTTGGCAAAGCACTTGTGAAATCCGGTTTCTTTGGTCGGCTCCACATCCGCCTCCACAGTTTTTCTGAAACCCGCTGAGGGTTTGAAGTCTTCGGTTTCCTTGTAAACCCGGACCTGAATGTCGGTCGGGTTCCAGGCATTGGTCGGGTCGATATCGCACGGGCAGGCGGTCGAGACGCAAACAAGGTCCGTCAACGCCCGCAGCATCACGTAATCGCCGGGACGCGACCACGGATCATCAACGCTGAGGACATGGTGATCATCAATCAACGTATTGAAAAAGAAATTGATCGAGGGCCAGCCGACGCGTGGCCGGATGTCCCAATGACGAAGCGCGTCATTGATATTGTCGCTGCAATTGACGTGACCCGGGTATCCTGCGTCGTCGTAATAGCGCGGATAACAGGACAGACCATAGGCGTCGTGCCGCCCGCAGGTGTCCTGCACGATTTCAAAGAGCGGTTCCTGATCGACGCTCCAGAATTTTGAGGAGATGCCCGGAACCGGGTAGACGCACCCGGTCAGCGAGCGGGTCGTCGTCATGTTGATATCACGCTCAACACCCTTGTTAAGTGCGCGCATGGAAAAGGCCTGAAAATCCGTGCATTCGCGCCCCTGAACATCCATGACCTGAATGAACTGGCCCGTCTGCACCTCATAGGCTTTGGCGTTGCCGGGTTGGATATTATAGTCTTGCAAGGGGTCCGCCAGCGGATCGGCAGGGCCGATGCCGCCCTTGCCCTGGGTGGGATTTGAGCGGCGCACAAACAGGACAATTTCACTCGGGACGTTTTGCAAATGAGGATCCATCGCGCCGCCCGCGGCGCAGACGATCAATAGACCTTCGCTTGATGCCTGAAAGTTGGCCGTTTCCCCCGCTTTTGACCCTTCAGCAAAGATCAGCGCGCCGTCGGCCCGGCCAATATCGAAATTTGCGGTCTTCAGCGCGTTCAGCACTTTCATGCCAGAGGGATGCGTGGACAAGGCCGTTTGCATCCCCTTGGGGTCTCGTCCGCCAATCGCCCCGATCATGCCCGCGTCCGACGACCCGTCCGGGGCAAAAAAGACCATTTCAACCGGTTGCAGACCTTCGCGGTCGACGACGGAAATCTCGTCACCCTTTTCGATCCTGACCGCCCGCGTTCCGCCGCCCTTGATGGGGTAACGCTCGGTCCCGTGGGGCAGGATGGGCAAACCCGGCGACAGGATGCCGCGCCGCTGGAAGGGGTGCTGAAAGTCGGGTCTTATATTCATCAGTTCAAACCCAGTGCCGCTTTTCGTTCCGCTGCCCATTTGTTGATCAGATGATCCACCGCAAGGCCGATAAAGGCGACACACAGGCCCAGGATCAGACCATTGCCGATCCCCTGCTTGTCGGATAGCGCCTTGAGAATGAACTGCCCCAGATCGTCCGTGCCGATCATCGCCCCGATGATGACCATGAACAGCGCAAAGACGACCGTCTGGTTGACGCCCAGCATGATATGCGGAAAGGCCAGCGGCAATTCGATACGGAGCCAGCGTTGAATCGCGGTGACCCCGGACATCTGGCCAGCTTCGATCAGGGACGGGGGGACGTTGCGTATGCCCTCGATCGTATAACGGGTCGCGGGAATGGTCGCGTAGATGATCACCGCCATCAGGACCGACGTGTCCGTCACGCCAAAGAGCATGATGACGGGAATGAGGTAAATGAAGGACGGGAAGGTCTGGAACGTGTCACACACCAAGAGCATCGCCTTGGAGGCGAACTGGTACTGCGCGCAGATCGACCCGGCAATCACGCCGATCGTGACCGAAACGATCACGGCAAAGGACGTCATGTAAGCGGTGATCAGGGCGCGGTCCCACCATTCGGTCAGTGCGATGAACAAAAGGAACCCGCCCACAACCAGCGCCGAACGGACGCCGCCGATAATGAACCCGACCCCCATGGCCAGCAGGAACGTCGCGCTGACCGGCATGTTCAGATAGGCGTGTTTCATCGGCAGAAGAATGTTGGTGATCAACCCGCGGTTAAACCCCTGAAGGCCCGCATACCAGTTGTCGACCATCCAGTCGACGCCGCCCTGCCAGAACCATTCGGTCGTGACACCCTTGTTGTGGGGGATCATGTAGAAATAGTTGATCCCGCCTTTGAAAATGAACCCGCCAAGAAACGCAAGCACAATGCCGCCTGCGAAAAATCCTGCAAAGATCAACAGGTATCGGTTGCGTTCCACAAAGCCGAGATCGGCGAAATAATCGGTCTGCTTGTTCGCCCAGGCCAGCGAAAGCTTGTCCAGAACGACCGCGATCAGAACGATGCAGATCCCCAGTTCCAGCGCCAGCCCGATCCTGAGACCATTGAGCGCCAGCAACAGGTTGAACCCAAGCCCCTTGGCGCCGATGAAGGACGCGATCACCGCCATGGCCAGGCATTGCATGATGACCTGGTTGACCCCGATCAGAATGTCGCGCCGTGCTGTCGGGACCAGCACTTTCAGCAAGAGCTGTCGACCGGTGCTGCCGCTCATCATCCCCGCTTCCGCCACTTCCTGGGGTACCTTCTTCAGCCCGAGCAGCGTCAGGCGGATCATTGGCGGGGTGGCAAAAATGATCGTGGCGATGGCACCAGCGTGATCTCCGACCCCGAAAAAGACCGTGACGGGCACAAGGTAAGAGAAATGCGGCATGGTCTGCGCAACGTTGAGCAGCGGCAACAGGGTTGCTTCGACGCTTTTGCTCCGAAAGGCGAAGATGCCCAGCACCAGACCCAAAAGGATCGAGACCGGTGCTGCGACCAGAACGAACGAGAGCGTCTCCATCGCCGGTTCCCACTGTCCGAACAGCGAAATATATGTCAGCGCCGCGCCCGCCAGAAACGCCAGCCCGCGCCCTTTAAGCGCATAGCCCAGCAGAATTGCGCCGCTGGTGACGATCGTCCAGGGCAGGGCGGGCCAGACCGCCCAGGGGTTCTGGCGGATGAATTCCCAGCCGGTGAACAGGACGATTGTCTTACGGCCGCCGACCAGAACTTCCCGGATGAATTCGATCAGGATCAAGACGGCGCCCGAGAATCCGCGGGTGATTTCACGCAGGAGCGCGGCTTGTTCGTATTCCTCCAGTGCCGGGTCGTAAACCTGCACCGGCCAGAAGTCGAACATCAGGAAGTCGGCGAATTCGTTGATGGTCCTGGGCAGCCACGCAATCAGCGGGGGCAATCGCCAAAACGCGTTCCCCTCGTTGTGGGGGACAATGGCGATCAGCAGGAAGAAGCCCAGCAGAACGGCCAGAAACTGCGTCAGTTTAGGGTTGTTCTTGAAATAATCCATGGCCGGTCAAACCCCCACCGAGGGGGCGTCGTCCTTGCCAAACAGAATGTGGAGCATCTTGGAGTTATGGACCGTGCCGACAACATTGTCGTTTTCGTCGACCACCCGGATCGGTTTGGCTTCGGACAGGATCGCTTCGGCCACGGTTTCGATGATGGCGTCTTGCGGAATTTTCATGTCCGAAAAGTCAGTTTGACCATTCACGGGGTCCATGACCGCGTGGATGGCCAGAACTTTTTCGCGGGGAACTTCCTCGGTGAATTTCCGCACATATTCCGTGGCCGGGTTGAGGACGATGTTGGCCGGTGTGTCCAACTGTTCGATCACGCCGTCTTTCATGATCGCGATCCGGTCGGCCAGTCGCAGGGCCTCGGCGAAATCGTGCGTGACGAACAGGATGGTTTTGTGCAAAACGCCCTGAAGGCGCATGAATTCATCCTGCATTTCCTTGCGGATCAAGGGATCGAGCGCCGAAAACGGCTCGTCCAGGAACCAGATGTCGGGTTCCACGGCCAGTGACCGCGCGATGCCGACGCGTTGCTGCTGACCGCCGGATAATTGCCGTGGAAAATAATTCTCGCGCCCCGTAAGGCTGACAAGATCCACCATTTCCTTGGCTCGCTTCATGCTTTCAATGGTGCTGGTGCCCTTGACCTGCAAGGGAAAGGCGATGTTTTCCAGCACCGTTTTGTGCGGCAGCAGCGCGAAGCTTTGAAAAACCATGCCCATCTTGTTGCGGCGCAGTTCGATCAGTTGTTTGTTGTTCATGGCCAGCAGATCGTCGCCGTCGATATAAATCTCGCCGGCGGTGGTGTCGGTCAGGCGCGAAATGCAGCGCAGCAGCGTTGATTTTCCCGAACCCGACAGCCCCATAACGACCAGCATTTCGCCTTTGTAAACTTCAAACGAGGCGGCGTTTACCCCGACGACGCACCCGGCGTCCTGAAATTTCCTGGCATCAACTTTTCCGTTCGCGGCAGCCAGCATTTTCGCGGCGTTTTCGCCGAAAATCTTGTAGACCGATTTGCACTTGATAACGGGTTGCTGGTTTTTTCTGTCAGTCTGGTCAGGCATATCTTGTTCCTTGGCGACGGGATGCAGAGGGTGCAGGTAAGGCCAACTCTATATCTCTGCGGCGTGTTTTGCGACGCCCTAAGGAGGAGTTTGAGAAATCCCCCCCCGTTTCAGATCGGCAACGGAGGGGGAAATGGATTGCAAAGCACTGAATTCAAGCCGAATGATCTGCTTTGCCGGCTTGGTTGACCCTACTTGGTGAACGGCATCCAGACGTCTTCATGATCCGCCAGCCACTTTTTGGCGGCGTCCTGGTGGCTCATCTTGTCGATGTCCACAAGAGCGGCCATCTGGCCGATGTCGCGTGTCGAAAACGAGATCTTGGAATAGGCCTTGTAAGCCGCCGGATGGGTTTTCGGGAACTTGTAGTTCGCCGCTTTCTTCAGCCAGCCCTTGGGCGAGCCACAGCTTCCGTCGCCACCATCGGCCACCCGGCATCCGTCGGAGTATTCCGGGAACTCGATGAACGAGAAACCGTCGGCATCCGTGAAGTTCGGGGTCCAGTTGAAGGTGATGATCCCGCGGCCCTCTTTCTTGGCCGAAGCCAGTTCAGCCCAGATCGCGTCTGCGGAACCGGCGAATTTGACGACGTATTTGTCGGCAAGCCCAAGCGCGCTGATGCGGGTGGGCATCAAGTCACCGTGCCAGCTTTGCGGGCCTTCCAGGATGCGACCCTTGCCTTCGGAATCCGCCGTGGCGAAGACATCGGAGCAATTGGCCAGCGCATTCCAGTCAGGCAGGCCGGGGCAGAGGTTGTTGTCGACCACGTATTGCGGAACCCCCAGTTCTTCCAGCGTCGCAGCTTTATGCGTGCCCGCGTCGATCAGACCGCCTTTTTCCATCGCATTGTAGAAGGATGCGCCAAACGACGACTGCCAGACTTCGTGTGAAATCGTGATGTCGCCGTTTCGGATGGCCTCGTAAACAGCCTGGCTGTCGGCAGGAACATATTCGACATTGTCGCCCATGCTTTCAAAGATGCCGCCGATCACATAAGCCATGACAACCTGGCTTGACCAGTTGTGGGTCGGAATGACGATCGGCTCGGCACTGTCCGCGGCCATCGCCTGGCTCGAGACCGAAGCCAGAGCCGCGGACAGCGCAACGGCCGCGACCTTGTTGGTAAAACGTTTCATTCTTCTCTCCTTGTTGGGCGGAGTTTCGGTTTTCAGAACAGGCAAACGTCCCACGATAACTCCCTCTTTTGGTTTTCGCATTTTCAGCTTTCGAAGCGACCAGCCCCGTTGGTTCGGCAGAATCCCGCTTACGAGTGGGTGCATCTTGCCAAAGAACGCAGATTTTTCAGCAAATAAAATTGATGGTCCATGCCTCAGTTTTTTGATGCCTAAGCGTTCAAAATGTGGTAAACTCAACATGTTACGGAGAATGAGGGCCGTCGGGTTCCGAATAAAAGTGAATGATTTTTCGGCTGAGATTCCCGACTTTTTTCTGCATTCCGGGGATTGAGAGGGGACAGTGAAAAATCGGGGTAATATTTTACCGCCGCTCGACTATTTTCTGGCCTTCGAAGCGGCTGCAAAATTCCAGAGTTTCGTTGCTGCCTCGAACGAACTCAACATCTCCGAAAGCGCCATCAGCCGCAAGGTCCGGCTATTGGAATTGCACTATGGCGTGCCGATGTTCGTACGCGGGCACCGGTCGATTTCACTGACTCCGCAGGGCCGGGCGCTTTTGGAAAACGTCAGCGACGCCATGCAGTCGCTGCGCGAGGCCTCCAAGGAGTTGCTGTCTGGACAAAGCCGGAACACCGTCACGCTGGCGGCCACCAACTCGGTCGCGTCGCTCTGGCTGATGCCGCGCCTTCGCATGTTCAACCGCCGCAACCGGCAGCTTCAGATCATGCTGGTGGCTTCGGATGATGACGAACAATGTCTGGCGGACAATGTGGATCTGGCCATATTGCGCGGCAACGGAACATGGCCGAATTTTCGCGCGACCTTCCTGTTTGGCGAAGACGTTTTTCCGGTCTGCTCGCCTGAATACCTGCGCCGGCGCGGGGCTATTTCATCGGTCCAGGACCTTGCCAACCATGCTCTGATCGAGGTTTCAAATGCCCATTCGGAATGGTTGAACTGGCGCACATGGACGCGCGAGGTCGGTGTGGAGGCCCTGGATCTGAGCCAGCCGGTCGTCTTCAACACCTACCCTTTGGCCATTCAGGCCACACGCGAGGGTCTGGGTGTGGGGTTGGGCTGGCGGCACCTGGTCGATCGTCATCTGGAATCGGGGCAACTGGTCAAACCACTCAGGAATACGTCGGTCAGGACGGATGCCGGTTATTATCTGTTGGCGCATGACCGTCAGGACGCGTTCGCCGAACGCAACACGGTCGAGGACTGGTTGATCGGGATCGCCGGTTGACCCTGATCCACTTGTGTATGCCGGTCCTTTTGCAATCGCCCCCGGATGTGGTCAAAGGCACCGGATGTGGCGGTCAGTCATGGTTGTCCGGTTGACGTGTTCCAGTCCGGCTCAAACCCCAGAATCACCGTTTCAGCGGGGATGGAGGGATTGAACAGCCGGTTATGCGCCATTGTCGCGGCATGAAGCGGGTTCCGCGAAGCCAGACGCCAGACCTTGCAATCAAGGTCGAATATCTGGTTGTAGGCGTCAAAATGCAGGTGCACGCGGTTCGCCTTGCGCAGTCTTGCCGCACCGGGGGATTTCGGTGGAAAAGTCGCGGTCAGAATATCGGAAAACTCCCTGTATTTCTGGTAATGTGTGGCCGAAAAATACTGGAGCGCCTGAGCGCGCCGCTGCGCGGGATCATTGGTCTTGAACGCCATGTGGCGCAGTTCCGGCGTCACCGAGGCACCGGGTGATTTGTTCAGGATCGTGATGATGTGACCCAATGGCTGGTCGTGACCCTCCAGCCGGACCTCGGGCATGATGCTGTCGTCCGGCCGCCCCATATTGTCGCGCATCATCATCTGGCGCGTGAGGCACTGCCACTTCAGGAACCTGTTGCGGAGCGGGTGATCCGAGAAGCTCTCTCCCAGCACGGCGGAAACCGATTTCATGCGACGCTCCTGTCGATTACCGGTGCCAGTGTAAACGGCTGGTCGTGGCTGAGGCTGGGAATGCGCGCGCGGGTTGCGGCGACAAGATCAAGGTCTATCGTCGCGCTGACCACGCCCGGCAGCTCTCTGCCATCGGCGATCACTTCGCCCCAGGGATCGACGACAAGCGAGTGGCCATAGCTTTCGCCGCCGCCGGGAATATCGCCGATGGCACAGGGGGCGATGATGAAGGCCCCGTTTTCGATGGCACGCGCACGGTTGAGGACGTGCCAATGCGCCTCGCCCGTTTTCTTCACGAACGCCGCCGGGACGCAGATGATCTCGGCCCCGGCATGGGCGAGGTCGCGGAAAAGGTTGGGAAAACGCAAATCGTAACAGATCGTGTGGCCAAAGCGGCCAAAGGGTGTGTCAAAGACCCGCGCCGCCGTTCCCGGCTGGACGCGATCGCTTTCGCGATAGACTTCGCTTGGGGAAAGCTGAACGTCAAAAAGATGGATCTTGTCATACCGGCTGTGAATGCGGCCCTTGCCGTCAATCACCAAAGAGCGGTTCAGGATCTTGCCGTCCGGCCCGCTGATGGCGATCGAGCCGAGCATGACCCAAACGCCGTGTTCCCGCGCAAAGTCAAGAAATGCCCGAAGGAACGGGTGCCGGTCCTCGGGCGCGGCAGGCGGGGCAAGCGAAGCCCCGTCGCTGGCCAGACCGCCGCAATATTCGGGCAGAAAAAGGAATTCCGCGCCCGCCGTGACGGCATTTTCGGCCATCGGTATCGCCTCGGACAGGGCCGATGCAAAATCGGGCATCGGGCGGGTCTGAAGACAGGCGATATTGAGCGGGCGCGGCATGTGTCAGAACTTCATATAGGCTTTTCGCAACATGACCAGGGGGTGACGGTCGGACATCTGGAATTTCAGCAGCAATTCCCGCGCGATCATGTCGCGGTCCTGCTGGTTGTCCGGCAGATCGATCGTATCGGGGATCGAGACCCAGCCATTGTTGTTGCGATCGAAAACGGCCGGTGCGCCATCCTCGTATCCCATGTGAATATCTTCGAGCCAGTTGAGATCGTCCCAGCCCATCGTTTCCATGTACTTTTTCAGAAACGGTGTGATCCGGGCATAGTCCGGCACAAGGTTCACGTCGTAACGATACCCGATGTGCTGGCCGATTTCCTTTTCCCGTTCGGACGCGAGCCCGGCGGAGTCTGTGAGGAACTGATCGACATCGGTGATTTCCGAGCCTCTGTACTGTTTTCCAGCCATATTCCGTACTCCTTCAGAGGTGATGATAGTCTTGAACGCCAACCGTGTGGTTGGTGCCTGCCAGCGGAACGCCGGCCATGGCCGACGCTTCCATCGTCAGGGCCGCCAGATCTTCCGGTTCCAGGCTGTGAACGTGGGTCTTCCCGCAGGCGCGTGCGAACAGTTGCGCCTCGATCGTCAGCGTATGGAGGAAGTTGTAAACCCGCTCGGCAGCCTCATCCGGGTCGAGCCGCGCGCGCAACACGGGGTCTTGCGTGGCAACGCCGACCGGGCATCGACCGGTGTGGCAGTTGTAGCAATGCCCCGGTGACTGGCCGACTTCCTCTTCATAGTTGGCTTCGGGAATGTCCTTGTTGCAGTTGAGCGCCATCATGACCGAATGGCCGATTGCAATGGCGTCCGCCCCAAGCGCGATGGCCTTGGCCACATCGGCCCCGTTGCGGATACCGCCCGCATAAACGAGGCTGATTT
>CAYXNM010000096.1:0-10130 GCA_964466385.1 uncultured Rhodobacter sp.
GGGTCGACCGGCGCGAAAGGATTTGCGCGGGCCAAAACCATCGAGGGTTCCATGGCAAAAAGAAACCACGACGCCGACGTCGCATTTGTGCAGGCGCTGGCTGAGCTGTTGCGGCAGAATGATCTCAGCGAACTGGAAGTTGTCCGGGAATACGGGTCAGAGGACACGTTAAATGTGCGTGTCGCGCGGCAATTGACCCCGGCGCCCGTTGTTCAGAGCGCACCGGTCATCGCCCAGCCAGCCGCTGCGCCGGTCGAAACTCCCAACCCGGCGCAAGGTGCCGCGGAGGATCCCGCGCAGCATCCGGGGGCGGTCACCTCGCCCATGGTGGGAACCGCATACCTGCAGCCGGAACCGGGCGCGCCCTCTTTCGTCGGTGTTGGCGATACGGTCACGGTCGGTCAGACGGTTTGTATCGTTGAGGCGATGAAGACGATGAACCAGATCCACGCGCCACATGCCGGAACCGTCAAACGCATCTTTGTAGAAGACGGCGCGCCTGTTGAATTCGGCTCTCCCCTGATGATCATCGAATAGATCGCGCGACATGGCCATGTTTTCCAAAGTGCTGATCGCCAACCGCGGAGAGATCGCGTTGAGGATCATCCGCGCCTGTCAGGAACTCGAAGTCGCGACCGTCGCCGTGCACTCGACCGCGGATGCCGATGCCATGCACGTGCGCATGGCGGATGAAAGCGTCTGTATCGGCCCGCCATCGGGCGCGCAAAGTTACCTCTCGATTCCGGCCATCATTGCGGCCTGCGAGATCACCGGGGCCGACGCCATCCATCCCGGCTATGGCTTCTTGTCGGAAAACGCCAGTTTTGTGCAGATCATCGAGGATCATGGGCTGACATTCATCGGTCCAACGGCGGAACATATCCGTCTGATGGGCGACAAGATCACCGCGAAAGAGACCATGAAGAACCTCGGCGTTCCCTGTGTGCCCGGTTCGGACGGAGGCGTCCCGACACTTGCGGAAGCAAAGCGCGTCGGCGCCGAGCTGGGCTATCCCGTTATTGTCAAGGCGACCGCGGGTGGCGGCGGTCGTGGCATGAAGCTGGCGCCGACGGCAGAGGACATGGAAACCGCGTTTCGCACCGCGCGCGCGGAATCCAAGGCCGCGTTTGGCAATGACGAAGTCTACATCGAAAAATATCTGACCCTGCCCAGACATATCGAAATCCAGGTTTTCGGCGACGGTCGCGGAAACGCCGTGCATCTGGGAGAACGGGACTGTTCGCTGCAACGGCGGCACCAAAAGGTGATGGAGGAAGCCCCCGGCCCGTCAATCGACGCAGAAACGCGCGCGCGCATCGGCAAGACATGTGCGGACGCCGTGGCCGAGATCGGATATGCGGGCGCCGGAACCATCGAGTTTCTTTACGAGAACGGGGAATTCTATTTCATCGAGATGAACACCCGTCTTCAGGTCGAACACCCCATCACCGAAGCGATTTTCAGCATCGATCTGGTGCGCGAGCAACTGAAGGTGGCCGCCGGGCTGCCAATGACGCTGGAGCAGGACAAGCTCAGGATCATCGGCCACGCAATCGAGGTTCGTATCAACGCCGAGCGCCTGCCGAACTTCACCCCCTGCCCGGGCAAAATCACGGCGCTGCACATGCCGGGCGGTCTGGGGGTGCGCATGGACAGCGCGCTTTATCAGGGCTATTCGATCCCGCCCTACTATGACAGCCTGATCGGCAAGCTTGTCGTCTTTGGCCCCGATCGGACGCTGGCGCTGGCGCGCACACGGCGGGCATTGCGTGAATTGATCGTGGATGGCGTGGACACGACCGTGCCGCTGTTTCACGCGCTTCTGGACGAGCCGGATATCAAAAACGGCGAATACGACATCCACTGGCTGGAAAACTGGCTGGCCGAGCAGAATTCGTAAGCGCCTGATATGGCCGCCAAACACGCCGCCATCACCCCGGAACTTCTGATCAGGGCCTATGCTTCGGGCGTTTTTCCCATGTCAGAAGGCGCAGGGGATGACGACATTTTCTGGGTCGATCCGCAAAGGCGGGGCATACTGCCGCTTGACGGGTTTCATATCTCGCGTTCGCTTGCCCGCACCCTTCGCAAGGCGCCTTATCAAATCCGCATCGACACCGCCTTTGATGCGGTTGTCGCGGCCTGTGCCGACCGCCCGGAAACTTGGATCAACCCGGAAATCGCGCGCCTTTACAACGCGCTCCACCTCCGGGGCCTTGCCCATTCTCTCGAGGTTTATGACAAGCAGACCCTTGTCGGCGGGGTCTATGGCGTTGCCCTTGGGGGGGCGTTTTTTGGGGAAAGCATGTTCTCGCGCAGGCGCGACGCCTCAAAAATCGCGCTGGCCTGCCTAGTGGGGAGGTTGGTGGCCGGAGACTTCCTGCTCTTTGATACGCAGTTCGTCACCGATCATCTGCTGTCGCTTGGCGCGGTCGAGATAAGTCGTGGCGAATATCACCAGCGTCTTGCGCAAGCGCTTGAAATTCCGGCGGATTTCTACCGTCAGCCCCCGTCGGAAATGTCCGGGGCGGGAAGTATGCAACGCAATACCCAGACATCGTAACGCGGATGGTCCATCGCCGAGAGCGCCGGAGAAGAGGCGATCATCCAGCCTGTGAACCGCGGCGTCTCTTCGCGGATATCCCGAATGACAAGGTCGGCAAACGCGTCCGTGGCCGGATGTTCGGTCGGGTAGCGGCACTGCGTCAGCGTGATTTCGAGCCGCTCAAAGCGCTTTGTTTCGCCGGTCTTGATCTCGATATCCGAGATCTCGCCGTTCATGGTGTCAAGACCACGCAGGACGGCGCCGCTGGCGTCTGTCGTCGGCAGGCTTTGCTGTGCAAGGCCCGGGGTCGCAAAGAACATCAGCGCAGCAGCAAACAGGCCGGGCTTCATTCGCTGCTTCCGCCAGCGAATTTCAGCAAGAGGGTCACGATCGAAACGGCGCCCTGGGTGTCTTCGATCTCATCGCCCTGGCCCAGAACCTCGTCCGAGCCACCCGGAACGATTTCCACAAACGACCCGCCCAGCAACCCTTCGCTGGAGATGAGCGCCTGGGAATCCTGCGCCAGTTCCAGATTGTCCGGCACCGTGAAATCCGCAATCGCCCGGTAGGTCCTGGGGTCAAGCCGCAGGCCGGTCACGGTTCCGATCTTGACGCCGGCCATGCGCACATCCGTCCCCGCGGATATACCCTCCGCGGAGCGGAAACTGGCGAACACGGATAAACTGCCCGCGTTGCCGGAAACGCCGGTTGAATTGAGCATGAACACCAAAAAACCTGCCGCAGCCGCCAGAACGACGCCCCCGACAATGGTTTCCGTTGTATTTTCTGCCATATCCTGCCCGGGCCTCGCGGATCACTCCGGTTGCCATGCCTCATAGTCCTGACGCGTCACCGGCTTTTGCGATCTGAGCGAACCTGCGGGCACATAGGCCAGATCGGTGCCCGTCATGTTATCCTGATGCTCTTTTTCCCAAGGCTTGTGCGCAAGTTCGCCGGCCCCCGGACGTTCAGAGAACGTGTGATGCAGCCAGCCGTGCCAATCGCTTGGAACGCGGCTCGCGTCGCACGCACCGTTGTAGATGACCCACCGTTTGGTCGCGTCCGCGTTTTCATAATAAAGGTTGCCCTGATCGTCTTGTCCGACCAGTTTCCCGTGCCGCCACGTGAAAAGTTGAGTGCCGATCGTCCGGCCATCCCACCATGTCAGCAATCTTAGAAGAAACTTCATCACGAATCCCGAAAAACTTCAGTTTTCGTATGGCCGACATGGGCACGAAAGTCCAGCCTCATCCGCACGGCAAATCGCCTCGCCCCGCGCCTGGCCACAGCCTGCGATCAGGACGCGGTCGCGCTTTCCCCGGTCCGGTCGGCATAGATCATCAGGGGGTTGGTTTCGCCGTTCACGGCCTCGTCGTTGACGACAACCTCGTCGACGCCTTCAAGGCCGGGCAGGTCGAACATGGTGTCCAAAAGAATGTCTTCCATGATCGAGCGCAACCCGCGCGCACCCGTCTTGCGGGCAATGGCACGTTTGGCGATGGCGCGCAGGCTTTCCTCGGTGAATTTCAGTTCCACGTCTTCAAGTTCGAACAGACGCTGGTATTGTTTGACCAGCGCGTTCTTGGGTTCTGACAGGATGGTCACAAGCGCATCTTCGTCAAGATCTGTGAGCGTCGCAATCACCGGCAGGCGACCGACGAATTCCGGGATCAGGCCGAATTTCAAAAGGTCTTCAGGCTCAAGCTCGGTGAACATTTCGCCAACCGTGCGTGCCTCCTCGTCCTTGACGTCGGCGCCAAAACCGATAGCGCTGCCCTTGCCGCGCTGACTGATGATCTTTTCAAGCCCCGCAAACGCGCCGCCGCAGATAAAGAGGATATTGGTCGTGTCCACCTGCAGAAATTCCTGTTGCGGATGCTTGCGCCCGCCCTGGGGCGGCACGCTGGCGACGGTCCCTTCCATGATCTTCAGAAGCGCCTGCTGAACACCTTCGCCCGAGACATCGCGCGTGATCGAAGGATTGTCCGATTTGCGCGTGATCTTGTCCACTTCGTCGATATAGACGATACCGCGTTGCGCGCGTTCCACATTGTATTCAGAGGCCTGCAACAGCTTGAGGATGATGTTTTCCACGTCCTCGCCAACATAGCCCGCTTCGGTCAGCGTTGTCGCGTCGGCCATGGTGAAAGGGACATCCAGAATGCGCGCCAGTGTCTGGGCCAACAACGTCTTGCCGCAACCCGTCGGGCCGATCAGCAGAATGTTGGATTTGGCCAGTTCGATTTCCGAAGACTTGGCCGCGTGGTTCAACCGCTTGTAATGGTTATGCACGGCAACCGAAAGAACACGCTTGGCAACGGTCTGTCCGATCACGTAATCATCCAGCACGTCGCAGATTTCCTTTGGCGGCGGCACGCCATCGGTGGACTTGACCATCGAGGTCTTGGTTTCCTCGCGGATAATGTCCATGCAGAGTTCGACACACTCATCACAAATGAACACGGTCGGTCCGGCAATCAGCTTGCGCACTTCGTGCTGGCTCTTTCCGCAGAACGAACAATAAAGCGTGTTCTTGCTGTCACCGCTGGTTGAATTCGCCATAGATCACCTTTGCCTTGCTCAATCCGAAACCGGGCCTTTGGGGCCGCATTTCAACACCATCTCCTGCCAGATTATGGCAGTTTTCACCGACAGACAATTCTTTTTGCACTCACAACCGCGCAAGCTTTTGCAAGTGCAGACTACCCGCACCACTCAGCTTTCCGCCTCATCGACTTTGCGCTGATCGACGATTTCGTCAAGATGACCCCAATCAAGCGCCTCTTCTGAGGACATGAAATTGTCGCGCTCAAGCGCCTTTTCCACGGCTTTCAGCGACTGCCCGGTATGTTTGACGTAGATATTGTTGATCTGGTCCTTGATTTTCTGGGTTTCAGCCGCATGGATCATGATATCCGTCGCCTGACCCTGATACCCGCCCGAAGGCTGGTGAACCATGATCCGGGCATTCGGCAGCGCAAAACGCATGCCCTTTTCCCCCGCAACGGCCAGCACAGACCCCATCGAAGCGGCCTGCCCGACCACCAGCGTGGAAACCTTGGGACGAATATATTGCATCGTGTCATAGATCGACAGGCCTGACGTCACCACACCGCCGGGCGAATTGATGTACATCGAGATTTCCTTGTTCGGGTTTTCCGCTTCAAGAAACAGCAATTGCGCGACGATCAGCGTCGACATGCCGTCATGAACCGGACCGGAAATGAAGATGATGCGTTCCTTGAGAAGGCGCGAGAAAATGTCATACGCCCGCTCGCCGCGGCTGGTCTGTTCGACCACCATCGGCACAAGAGTGTTCATGTACGTTTCGTAAGGGTCTTTCATCCGGCCTGCCTTTTTGCTGCTCCACGTCGCCCTTCTTAGACGAAGGGTACTGAACAGAGTCTTAGTGACGCGTGCTGGGTGGTGCAAGGGGCCGGGCGGCGGATAATCCCGCCACGCGGCCCAACGTTTTCCTTCGGTTCCGTGGCGCGGCCGCTCAGAAAAGGCGATTACGCATTTAGTCTTCGCTCAACGCCTCGACCGCCGCCTGCAATTCGTCCTTGCTCACGGTTTTCTCGCTGACATCGGACAGTTCCAGAATGAAATCTACGACCTTGTCCTCGAACAGGGGCGCACGAACCTGTTGCTGGGCCTGCTCGTTCTTCTGCATGAACTCGAAGAACTCGCGCTCCTGGCCCGGGTATTGCTGGGCCTGTTGCATCATTGCCTGCTGCATTTCCGCTTCTGAAACGGTGATCTCGTTCTTGATGCCCAGTTCGGACAGGAACAGACCAAGACGCACGCGCCGCTCGGCAAGCGACTTGTGCTCGTCCGTCGCCTCGATCGGGTCATGGTCATGATCGTGGTCGTCCGGGTTTTCCTCGTGCCACAACTGATGTGCGATCTGGCTCGCCTCGGCCTCGACCATGGTGGGGGGCAAATCGAAACTGACCAGATCCGCAAGCGCATCCATCAGGCCACGCTTGACGATTTGTCGCGCCGCCCCTGCGTATTCGGTGCTCAGCCGTTCAGAGACCTGTGTTTTCAGCCCGGCCAGATCCTCTGCCCCGAATTGCTTGGCCAGATCATCGTCAATGGGGGCGGGTTTGGGCGCTTTGACCGCATTGACGGTACATTCAAACACGGCATCCTTGCCTGCCAGATTCTCGGCACCGTATTCGGCGGGGAATGCTACTTTCACTTCCAGGTCATCGCCCGCTTTAGCGCCGACGAGCTGTTCTTCGAATCCCGGAATGAACGAGTTTGATCCCAGCACCAGCGGATAGTCATCCGCCTGTCCGCCCTCAAACGCGTCTCCATCGACTTTCCCGAGGAAATTGATGACAACCTGATCGCCGTCCTTGGCTTTGGAGCCCTTCTTGCGATCCTCAAAATTGTTGGCTGCTTCGGAAAGGTTCTTAAGGGCTTCGTCGATTTCGCCGTCTTCGACTTTTGCCACCAGACGTTCCAGTCTGATGTCCTTGAATTCGACCTCCGGAACATCGGGCAGACGTTCATAGTTCATCGACAGTTCGACATCGTCGCCCTGTTTCCAATCCTCGTTCGTCATCTTGATCTCGGGTTGCGCGGCAGGCCGGTCGCCGCTTTCCTCGAAATGCGCGCGCATGGCCTCGTCCACGCTTTCCTGCATGGCTTCGCCCATCACCTGATCGCCAAAGCGTTTGCGCATCATCGCCATGGGAACCTTGCCCTTGCGAAAGCCTTTCAATTCGAAAGTGGGCTGGGCTTCGGCCAGTTTGGCATTGACCTTTTCGTCAAGTTCGCTGGCGGCCAGTGTAATGTCATAGGCCCGTTTCAGGCCTTCGTTCAGGGTCTCGGTGACCTGCATCTGTCTTCTTCCTCTACCGTTCTCTGGTGCGGGCGGAGGGACTTGAACCCCCACGCCTTGCGGCACTAGAACCTAAATCTAGCGTGTCTGCCAATTTCACCACGCCCGCGAATACCGAACCGGGCTGCCGCGAACGGGCCTCCCGGAATTCGGCGCCCTTCTAGCAGAGCTTTTTGGGCGGTGCGAGGGGAAAATGCGGCCCGTTGCATGCGCTACAATCCAAGCGCCTGAAACACGCCCGGCAGCGCTTCAGGCAGATCTTCGGCAATCAGGCCCGGACCGAATGATCGCGCACAGGCCACGTGTAGGCGGGCCCCGGTTTCCGCGGCTTCCGGTGCGCCGAACCCCCGCGCCATCAGCCCGGCGATGAATCCGGCCAGAACATCGCCCGAACCCGCCGTGGCCAGCCACGGGGCCGCGGACTGGATCGACACGTGCCCTCTGGGTGTCGCGATCACCGTATCGGCGCCCTTGAGCAAAACCACGCACCCGGCCCGCCTCGCCGCCGCGCACGCTGCGTCCGCCTTTGAAAACACCGTGCCATCGGTCGGATCCGCCTCAAGCCCGGCGGCAATATCCGGGAACAGACGTCGGAACTCGCCGCCATGGGGCGTCATCACCACGTCTTCATGCAAGAGCGGAAACAAACCCTCCTCATTGTTCTCAAAAATACTCAATCCATCCGCGTCGAGCACGCATTTCGTCCGCGAATGAAGCGCGACCTCGACCATTTCCCGTGTCTTCGCGTTCAACCCCAATCCCGGTCCCAGACACAGGGACGAGATTGTCTCGGTTTCTAACAGTGCCGCCAAACCCGCGGCATCGTCAACGACCCGCACCATGATCGCGTTGAGCTGGGCCGCGTTTTCCATAAGCGCATCGGATCGACACCCCACCGTCACCAGCCCCGCCCCGATGCGCAACGCCCCGCGGGCCGCCAGCCGCGCCGCGCCACCCCGCCCGCTCGGGCCGGCCAAAACATGGGTGTGCCCATAGGAATACTTGTGAAGATCACCGCTCTTTCGCAGCAATCGGATGATCGCCGGCGACAGGATGTGGTTTCTCGTTTCCTCGGACAAATCGGTTCACCGCGCGTTTCAGGCGACATTGCAGATTTGCAATCTCCTCCCAAAAACAGCTTCCAAACAACTGTTTGATCAATATTTCCAATCACTGGTGAAAATCAACCCGTCCCATAAGGGAAACTCAGAGTCCGATATCCTTGACCACAAGCTTGCCACAGGAAACAGGTCCCCGCCCGGACTGATGCCCGCGCTTTTTCCTGTGAAACGTCACCGTCAGGTTCGCCTGAATACCGGCGTTCTTCGAATGACCGTCACCGAGGTATTCGCCGGTGTCGCCACACATGCCGCTTGGTACGTCAACGCAAACCACACGGGGGTATGAGGGGTCGGAACCACTAAAAGATGCGCATGTGCTCAGATACTTCTGCAGGGTCCGAAAGTTCAGAAAGGGCCGCGACAGCCCAGTTCCGAAAATGGCGTCGACAATGATCGCGTGATTTCCTCCGGACAGACCGTGCTGATCGAAGTGATCATCTTTCAGTGGCGCCACCTCCCCCATCTCTCTCCATCGCTCAAGATTTGCACGCGCATCCGGCGGCAGCCGCGATGCATCCCCGTAAAGAAACAATTCCACCCGCCAGCCGCGTTTCATCAGCAAACGCGCCACCACAAACCCATCGCCGCCGTTATTTCCCGGTCCACACAGAACCACCGCGCCGTGCGCGCCTACCGCCAGTTCGGGCCACGTCTCCAAAACCGCTTCGACCACGCCCCTACCGGCGCGCTCCATCAGGTCCAGCCCGGTCACTTTACCGCCGTCGATCGCCGACCGCTCAAGCGCGCGCATCTCAGCAGTGCTCATCAATTCGCCCATGGCATTCTCATTTCGCCCAATTTTTAAGCACACCGCCCAAGAACCGGGCGCGCGGCCGGGATTTGTCGGCCGCGGCCCCGTGCTTTGACCCTAGCCAATTGCCGCCCCCTTGCCAAAGTGGTTTGCACAGAAAAACCAATACCCCGCAAAGGAATCAGCCGATGAAAAAGATCGAAGCGATCATCAAGCCCTTCAAGCTCGACGAAGTGAAAGAAGCGCTTCAGGACGTTGGCATTCAGGGCCTCAGCGTCATCGAGGTCAAAGGGTTCGGCCGCCAGAAAGGTCATACCGAGCTTTATCGCGGCGCCGAATACGTCGTTGACTTCCTGCCCAAGGTCAAGATCGAGGTCGTTCTGGCCGATGATCAGGTCGACGGCGCCATCGAGGCGATTGTCGACGCCGCCAAGACGGAAAAGATCGGCGACGGCAAGATATTCGTCAGCCCCGTTGAACAAGCCATTCGCATTCGCACCGGGGAATCCGGCGAAGACGCGCTGTAACCGAACACCAACTCACCAAAGGAACACCCCATGAGCGATATCAAAACCGTTCTGAAGACGATCGCTGACGAGGATATCGCTTACGTCGATATCCGCTTCACCGACCCGCGCGGCAAACTTCAGCATGTCACCGTCATCGCCGATCAGGTTGACGAGGATTTTCTGGAGGAGGGCTTCATGTTCGACGGCTCCTCGATCGCCGGATGGAAATCGATCGATCAGTCCGACATGAAACTGATGCCCGATTGCGCCAGCGCCTATGTCGATCCGTTTTATGCTGAAAAGACGCTGTGTCTGCATTGTTCCGTCCACGAACCCGACACGGGCGAGCATT
>CAYXNM010000097.1:0-10068 GCA_964466385.1 uncultured Rhodobacter sp.
GTGGCGGACAGACAGGGATTCGAACCCTGGAGACGGTTCCCCGCCTACACACTTTCCAGGCGTGCGCCTTCGACCACTCGGCCACCTGTCCGTTGCGTGGTGTTTGCCAAAGAACCATGTCCAGCGCAAGAGGCAAGACGTGTGCGTATTACGCCTCGATATGCATGTTTACACGCCGGTTGCGTTTCCCTTTGTTCTCGATCCTGCCGATGCGAACGTGACCGATTTCGGCGGTTCGCGAGACATGGGTTCCGCCGCAGGGCTGAAGGTCGATTTGCGCGTTGCCTTGACCGATACCGATCAGACGAATGACGCCGGCGCCCCTTGGCGGCTTGACGGACATCGTCTTTACCATTTCCGGATTTGCGTCCAGCTCGGCATCTGTGATCTGACCCTCCCAAACCGGGTAATCTTTTTCAATCAGGGCGTTGAGGGCATCTTCAATCGCCTGTTTGTCTGCCGGGGCTTCGGGCATGTCAAAATCCAACCGCCCCTTTTCATCGGAAATCTGCCCGCCGGTGACGCCAAGCGGAATGGCGACGCTCAGCAGATGAAGCCCGGTGTGGACACGCATGAACCGGTGGCGCCGTTCCCAGTCGAGCACCTGTCGCACCGTGCTGCCGATTGCCGGCAGAGGACCGGGATTCGCGGGAACCAAGACGACGTCATCGCCCTCGCCCTTGCGCGTTGTGGCGATCTTGACGGTTTCGCCTGACGTTGCCAGTTCACCGCTGTCGCCCGGCTGCCCGCCTCCGGTGGGGTAGAAAACCGTGCGGTCCAGAACGATCCCGCCCTGTTCGGTGTGGGCGGTCACGGTGGCGCTGGCCTCGCGCAGATACGCGTCGGTGCGAAAAAGCAATTCGCTCATGTCTGCTCCCTGATCGCGCTTCCGATGGCGGCTCCGATTTCCCCTGGATTGCGCAGGTTGATGTCGCGTTGAGCAAACGGTATTTCGATCCCTTCTTTGCTGAACCGCCGGAAAATCTCGAAATTCATGTCTGATTTCGCGCTTAAGACCCAGTTCACATCCTTGAGGATCGCACGGATTTCGAAATCAAGCGAATCCGCCCCGAAACCATGGAAGACGACGCTGACACTGAACCGCTGGTCCACCATTTCATGCGCCTCGGCGATTTCGGTCAGGATTTCGCGCACGCGGTCAGGATCGGATCCATAGGCGACACCGACGGGCACTTTCACCCGGCCATTCATGCTGGAATGGGTCCAGTTGGTCACCGTTCCGGAAATGAAATCCGCATTGGGGACGACGACGGTGGCCCGGTCGAAGGTTTCGATCTCGGTCGAGCGCACGCTGATCTTGCGCACATAGCCCGAGTGGGAACCGACTTCGATCCAGTCGCCCTCCTTGATCGGGCGCTCCACCAGCAGGATGATCCCGGAAACGAAATTGGACACGATCGCCTGCAGCCCGAACCCGATCCCGACCGACAACGCCCCGGCAACGATGGCAAGGCTGGACAGATCGAACCCGGCCGTGGTTATGGCCGCAAGTGCGGCCAGAAAAATCCCCACATAGCCGGTCCCGCTGAGGATTGCGTTGCGCCCGCCCGCATCCAGCGTGGTGCGCGGCAGAACCGACAGGCGCAGCGTGCTTTGCAATAACCTTGTGGCCGTATAGCCAAGCGTAAAGACGATTGCGAAGGTCAGGAAATCCGTCACCGACACGCGACGCGTGCCGATGGAAAACCCGTCGCTGAACATTGTCCAGACTTCCAGAAGGTCGGAAACCCGTGCGCCCCAGATCAGGGCCAGCAGCGGCAATGTCAGACAGATCAAGGCAAACCCAAGCACCACGGGAACCAGCGTCAGGTGTGTGTCCTGCTCGGGCAGTTTCGCCCTTTCGCGACCGGATTCCACAAGTTCTTCGGTAAGGTCGGTCAATATCCGGTAAAGGATGATCGCCGTTCCCAGAACCGCCAGTGTCTGAATGGCCGGAAATACAAAAGCTGAAGACGCGGTTGCGTACCCGGCCGCAGCCAGCAGCGGGGCGGCGACGCCCAAAACCAAAGCAGCACGCGCGATCAGGCGAAAAATGCGCGATTTCAGCGGGTTTTCGACGTTCTGACCGTGAAGCGCACGTTGCGCGGGCTCCAGTATCAACCCAAGACGCACCAGGAGATATCCCGCAAGCAGAACGATCGGAAAGGAAAGAACATCATGCGTTGTGGTCGTGATGTCCGCTTGCAGCGACATGCGGCCAAGAAGTTCGTCAAGCGCCAGCGCCACCCCCATCAGCGCGGTCATGCGCCGCGCAGAGGGGATCGAGCTTTCGGGCAAGTGGACAAGAACGGGTGTATTCTCATCATCCGTGAAAACCACCCTTCCCAGCCACAAAGCACCGAAAACATAAAGGCTCATCCACCCAACCGCATCAAAGACAACCCCACCCCGCAAACCCACCAGTCCGGTAAGGGCCAGTGCCTGCAAGACCGCCCAGATCCCCAGCATCGGCACGATGACCTGGGTCGTCGACAGCGCCAGCGCACGGGACTGCGACGGTGTGCCCTGCGTGCCGCTGACCAGTCCCGCCGCGACCAGCAGCCACCGGCGCGCACGGGTGAGCAGAACGATGCCAAGGACAAGAAACGCCAGCGCAGCGGGCAGCTGCTGGCGCGTCTGCCGGAATTGCGCGTCGCTGGCCAGGCCTTCGGAGATCTCACCCTGAATGTCGCCCGCGAAACCTGCCGCCGCGGCAATGGCGTCGGGCCAGTTGCCGGGATTGAGCGGCGAGACGCCGCGCTTGAACAGTTTCGCCGTCTGACGCTCGCGAATGATCCTGTCGATTTCACCGACCAGACCGTCGGCGCGGTTGTAAGCCTCCTGTGCGGCAAGAACCGGCGCGCGCGCTTCGGCAAGCTGCGTGTTGAGCTCGACCCGGCGGGTGGCCACTTCGGGGGCCTCCGCAGTGCCATCCGCGGGCACATCGCCGAGCGCCGATATCTGGCTTTCGATCGTGTCTATGCGGCCCTGGCTTGCGTCCTGTGCGGCCAGCGCACGGGATCGGAAATCGCTTAGCGTCGCGCGCAGAGTCTCCAGCGCGGGCGAGGACGCCTGGGCGTCGGTGATAATGGCCTCCGCGCGCGTCGCCGTGTTCTGCCATTTTTCAAAGTCGAAACCCTGTGCGGGTGTTTCCTGGGCCTGAAGCGCAAAACCCGCGCCCCACACCAAAGCCGTCAATAGAAACGCTGACACTGTTGCGGGGATGTTCATGGGGTTTCGCCAACAAGAACGTCGGGCAGTTCGCTTGGCGCGCGGTCCAGCCACGCGGGCGCGGGCAGGTCCTTGGAGCGCAGGAATTCAGGGTTGAACAACTTGGTCTGGTAGCGTGTCCCGAAGTCGCACAGCATGGTCACGATCCGGTGCCCCGGTCCCAGATCGCGCGCCATCCGAATGGCCCCGGCGATATTGACACCTGTTGAGCCGCCAACGCACAACCCTTCATGTTCCAGGAGGTCAAAAACCAGCGGCACGGATTCGCTGTCCGGAATGGTGTAGGGGAGGTCAACCGACAGTCCCTCCAGATTGGCGGTGATGCGCCCCTGCCCGATGCCTTCGGTGATCGAGCCCCCCTCGGCCCGCAGTTCCCCGTGCGCGTAGTGGTTGTAAAGCGCTGAACCCGCCGGGTCAGCAAGCCCGATCTTGATACCGGCGTTCCTTGCGCGCAGGCCTTGGGCGACCCCGGCCAGCGTCCCGCCCGAGCCGACCGAGCAGATGAACCCGTCGATGCGCCCGTCGGTCTGCTCCCAGATCTCGGGCGCGGTGGTCTGGACATGCGCCTGACGGTTCGCCACATTGTCAAACTGATTGGCCCAGATCGCGCCATTGGGTTCGGTCCTGGCCAGCGCTGCGGCCAACCGTTCGGAATACCGAACGTAATTGTCCGGCTTTCGGTAAGGTGCGGCGGGAACTTCGACCAACTCGGCACCGGCCAGCCGGATCATGTCCTTTTTTTCCTGGCTCTGCGTATTGGGGATGACGATCACCGACCGATACCCCATCGAGGCCGCCACCAGTGCAATGCCGATCCCGGTATTGCCAGCGGTCCCTTCGACAATCGTGCCCCCTTTTGCAAGGGTTCCGCGTGCGATGGCATCGCGGATGATGAACAGCGCCGCGCGGTCCTTGACCGACTGGCCGGGGTTCAAAAACTCAGCCTTTCCCAAAATCTCGCACCCCGTCAATTCAGAGGCTTTTTTCAGCCTTATCAGAGGCGTATGACCAATTGCTGATTCCAGATCGGGGTAGATGTTCATGGGGATTTGCCTCTTGGATTAATCGCTTGCCCTGCTGATACGCGCACGCTGTTTGGCTTTCAAGGCCGATGAATGATGTTCATGGCGTGTCTGCCGTCACACCGGATGCCCGCCCCTGGTTCATCGTCAATCCCATTTCCTGTCGCTGAACTCCGCAACCAGACCAGCGATCATGCCCCCGACGACAAGCGTCCCCAAAACCTCGACCGACAGGGCCAATCCGAAAAAATAGGTTGCAATTTCAATGGTGTTGCCAAGCGCCTCGGTCGGCGTGCGATAGCGTTTGTCCCAGCTTCTCACCAGCATCTCGCGCAGGGAAAAGACGACGAGCGCCCAGATCAGCAACCAGACCGAGGTGCCGATCCCTGCCCGCGCGCTCAAGCGGTACCCGCGACCGGTTGCCGGCCCCATGAACCGCCAGCCGACGATGAACCCCAGTCCGGCATTTGCCGCCGTGAACCATTGTGCGCGCTGTCCTTCCGATAGCGACGGCTCAAACAAGGTAGCCGCGAAAAAGGCCACTGCCGCGAAGCAGAGACCGGCGGCAAGTTTCGCGGCCGAAGGTTCTGGCTGCATGTTCAGACCGGCCGTTTCATGGTCACCTGTGTGACATCGCAATTCCCGCTGCGAAACGCCGCCGCGCAGGATGTCAGGTAATAGTTCCACATCCTGTGGAACCGCTCGTCAAAACCCAGTTCGGTGATCTCTTCCCATTTTTCGTTGAACGTCTCATGCCAGCGGCGCAGGGTCTGCGAATAGCTTTCCCCGAACTCGATCGAGCCGAGCCGTTTCAGACCGGCCCTGGCAATTTCACTGCGCAGGGCTTTTTCACTGGGCAGCATTCCGCCGGGGAAAATATGTTTCTGAATGAAATCGACCCCCTTGCGATAGGCTTCGAAACGTTTGTTGTCCACGGTAATGATTTGCAGCGTGGCCTTGCCGCCCGGTTTCAGGCGCTTGCGAACGGTCTCGAAATACGTTGCCCAGTATTGTTCACCGACGGCTTCGAACATTTCGATCGAGGCGACGGCATCATAGACACCGGTTTCTTCGCGATAATCCCGCATGACGATGTCGACCTGATCCGAAACTCCTGCTTTTTTGAGACGGGCAACGGCAAAATCGTGTTGTTCCCTGGAAATCGTCAGCCCGGTCACCCTTAATCCGCGTTCGCGTGCGGCGTATTCGGCAAAACCACCCCAGCCACAGCCGATCTCCAGCACGTGGTCGCCCGGTTTTACGCCCATCTGGTCAACCAGCGAGGCGTATTTCGCCAGTTGGGCCTTGAAAAGATCCTCCTGCCCGGTTTCGAATTTGGCCGAGGAATAGGTCATCGTTTCATCCAGCCATTTGGCATAGAAGTCGTTGCCAAGATCGTAATGATACGAAATGTTCCTGCGCGCCTGCGCGCGCGAATTGCGGTTCATCCAGTGGCGCATGCGTTCGTACATGCGCACAAGCCCCATGCCCGGAAAACCGTCAAAGACCGCTTCGTTATGGTCCAGCAGCAAATCCATGAAAACCTGAAGGTCGGAAACGGACCACCAGCCCTCGAGGTAGGCATCGGAAAACCCCAGATCACCTTCGCGAATCAGGCGGGCGAACGCGTCCGGGTTGTGAACCGCAAGCTCGACCGCCCGTCCCGGATGCTTGCCACGCGCCCGAAAAACCCGGCCATCCGGCAGTTTGAAATCGATCCGGCCGTGGTCCAGATTGCTGACAATATCAAACACGGCCGTAAAGTAGCGCGGCAGATCGCTGTGTCCCTGAGTTGTCTCAAAAACGCTCATTTTAGTCCCCCGGAACGGAGGTTAAACCGATTCCAAGCCCCGTGCCAAGTTTTTTTGGCAGGACCAAGTGCGACCGGGGCGACGTAAGGCGCTCTGACTATTGGAGAAACAGGTGTTTCGGGCGTCTCAGATCGGGTTCAGCGCCACGGCAATCCGGCGCCCCTCGGCCAGCAATAGGTTGAAGGTTCGGCAGGCTGACGGTGTCGTCATGGGGTCGGCCCCGACGCTGCGCGCTTCAAACCACCGGCTGAACGGGCGCGGCAAAGAGGTGGTTTCGGAACCGGTTCCGATCAGGACGATGTCAAGGGCGTCGATCAGGTCGTCAAATGCCCCAAGGTCACGAAACCCTTGCCACGGTTTGAGGAGGTGCGGCGTCACGATGATCGGCCCCGCAAACAGGTTTCCGCCGACGCGAAACCCTCCCGGTCCAAAGCCGTCAATCGGGGTGGGGGTTTGGAAACGGACGCCCTGTGCCGGCATCGCCTCAGACCTGCCCAAAGAGCGGCAGGTTGGAAACCGCCGCCCCCGCGATCAGAAGATAAGCCATTGCGCGATAGGTTCTTTCGCGACCGGGCCTGAAGATCGCGCCACCGATGATGTTGCCGATCAGGTACGGCACGCTGAGGATCACTCCGATCATGACAGGGACCGCGCTTAACCCGCCACTGCCGGCCATGACCACAAGAACGACAAGATCAAACCCCAACAGGTAAAGCAGAATATTGGCGCGCACGGTTTCTGCCGCCTTTCGCCCGGACAGATAAAGCATGATGACCGGCGGGCCGGCCAGCCCGCCAAAACCGCCAAGCAAGCCACCCGCGCCACCAACCCCATAGACCATCCGGCGCGTCAGCAAACCGTCATACCGCCATCCTGTCATCAAAAGGGCCAGCAGCGACAGCGAGACGACCGAGATCGCCCAGCGAAAGAGGTCGGGATCGATGTGATAAAGCAGGTAAAGCCCCAGCGGCATCGTCAGGCTGGCCCCGGCGATCAGACGCAGAACATCGCGCGGATCGCTGTGGCGAATGGCCCGCGGGACATTGGGCAACGGGCCGAACGCATCGAATATGATCACCGTGATCAGGGCCCAGACCGGAGGCAGGACCGATCCGGCAAAAGGCATATAGACCATGGCCGTTCCAAACCCCGAAAACCCGCGCACCACCCCCGCAAGAAACACCGCGGCAATCAGGACGGGCAAACCGTCGGTAGCAAAGGCGTGCGCGATCCCGCTCAAGCGTCGATATTCGCGAATTGCGTCCCCGCGTTGCCGTCGGGCCTGGACCAGTCGCGTTTGACCCCAAGCATCAACAGAATATGGGACGCGACGAACACCGAGGAATACGTCCCCACGACAACCCCCCAGATCATCGCAAAGACAAACCCCCGGATCACGTCGCCGCCCAGTACGAACAGCGCCGCCAGCGCAATCAGTGTCGTGATCGACGTCATGACCGTGCGCGACAGCGTTTCATTGATGGATTGACCCAACACATCCCTGAGCGCCATTTTCTTGTACCTGCGGAGGTTTTCACGCACGCGGTCAAAGACGACGACCGTGTCATTCAGCGAATACCCCACAATCGTCAGGATCGCCGCAATGATCGCCAGATCGAACTTGATCTGAAGCACCGAGAAGACCCCAATCGTCAACACGACGTCATGAACGAGCGCGGCAACGGCGCCAACGGAAAACTGCCATTCGAACCGCAGCCAGATGTAAAAGAGCACCGCCAGGATCGCCAGCAGAACGGCCTCGATGGCCGTGGTGATCAATTCGCCCGACACTTTGGGCCCCACGCTCTCGACCGATGGAAAATGCATGTCCGCATCAAGCGTCCGCAACGCGTCCTTGAGCGCGGTCAGGGTTTCGATCGTGACGGCCTCGGCACCCTCCTGTTGTTCGATGCGGATTTGCGTAACGTGCTTGTCGGCTGGAAAATTGGGGTCGAAAACCTCGGTAATCGAAACATCCCCGATCTTGAGCGTCGCCAGAGCGTCACGATATTGCCCGACATTCACGTCCTTCGTGCTTTCCGTACGCAATGTCGTCCCGCCGCGAAAATCAATCCCGTAATTCAGCCCCATCACGAAAAACAGGACGACCGACAGGACCATGGCCAGCGCCGAGGCCCCGAACGTGTAGCTCGAAAACCGGAAGAAATCGATTTGGGTTCCCTCGGGAACAAGTCTCAGTCGCATCTTCTTTTTCCTTCAGACTTTGATCGTGCGCGGACGGCGGATTTGAAACCACGTGGCCACAAGCAGACGGGTCACCCAGATCGCCGTAAAGACCGAGGTGATGACACCGAAGGCAAGCGTGACGGCGAAACCACGGACAGGGCCGGACCCCATGTAATAAAGAATGGCGGCGGCTATCAATGTGGTGACATTCGCATCGACAATCGCCGAGGTCGCCTTTTCATAGCCAAGCTCAATCGCCCGCGCGGGGCCCTTGGCGGATTTCAGTTCTTCCCGAATACGCTCAAAAATCAGGACGTTGGCATCAACCGCCATCCCGATGGTCAGAACGATGCCGGCGATTCCCGGCAGCGTCAGCGTCGCGCCGATGGCGCTGAGCATCGCAAAGATCATCGCGATGTTGAGCATGAGCGCCATGTTGGCGAAAATGCCGAACAATCCATAACTGAGGAACATGAAGACCAGCACCGCAGCAAACGCAACGACGGTCGCGATCTTGCCCGCTTCGATACTGTCCTGCCCAAGTTCCGGGCCAATCGTGCGTTCCTCCAGAAAATCCATGCCCGCGGGCAGGGCACCGGCGCGCAGCAATACGGCAAGCTCGGTCGAACCCTCAACAGTGAACCGCCCGGTGATGATGCCCGATCCCCCCGAGATGTGCGACCGGATTTCCGGGGCCGAGATCACCTCGTTGTCCAGCACGATCGCAAACAAATCGTTGATATGTTCCGCCGTATAGGTGCCGAATATCCGCCCGCCGGTCGGGTTGAAACGGAAATTCACGGCCGGACGCCCATTCTGATCGAAACTTGGCTGCGCGTCGGCAAGGTCTTCGCCGGTGACGACCGCACTTTTTTCCAGCACATAGTAAAGGTCGCTGCGTTCCTGGTCGGGAACCAGAATGTTGCGCGGTCCGGGGTTGGTGTTGCCATCCCCCGTCGTGCTCAAGACCGTGTGGAATGTCAGTTTCGCGGTCTTGCCGATCAGGCGTTTCAGTTCCTCGGCCGAACCGATCCCCGGCACCTGGATCAGAATGCGCTGTTCGCCCTGTCGCTGGATGGTGGGTTCGCGCGTGCCTGCGGCATCCACCCGACGACGGATGATCTCCAGCGACTGGCGCATGGTGCGGTCGTCGGTCGAAACCTTCTCCGCCTCTGACAGCGTCACGATGATTTCACCGTTTTCCGCCCGTACTTCGATATCGGTCGATCCAACACCCGTCAGGCTGACGACCGGGCGCGCGAGCGCGCGAACAGCCTCGACCGCGCGGGCAATCTGATCGGGTTTGGAGATTCTGACCCGCAATTCGTCATCGGCACCGTCCTGTCGCCGCACGGTCCCGATGGTTGCACGTTCCTTGCGCAGGGCGTCGCGCACCTCGGGCCACATTCCATCCAGCCGGTCGGCATAGACTTCGGTTACCTTGACCTCGGCCAGCAAATGCGCCCCCCCCCGAAGGTCAAGGCCGAGGTTGACAAGCGAGGACGGCAACCAGCCCGGCCAGTCCGACTGCGCCTGCGTCAGCTCCGGCGTCACGACCGCGCCCTTTTCGATCGCGGCAACCGCGTCGTTACGGGTTTCAACGCGGGTGTAAAAGGCATTGGGCAGCGCCAGCATGATCCCAAGCAGGCAAAGCCCGATGATCACAGATTTCTGCCAGACTGAAAACTGAAGCATGGTGGCGGTGTTCCTGATTTCCTGCGCGGGGCGCCTTTATTTCTTTTCGGCGGGTTCGGTCTTGCTGAGAACCGTCGAGATCGTGCTCTGCACAACCCGCACCTTGACGCCGCTGGCGATTT
>CAYXNM010000098.1:0-9953 GCA_964466385.1 uncultured Rhodobacter sp.
CCCCGGGCCGGTTAACAGGCGCCAAAAAGCGCCCCGGCGGGCTGGCGCTTTCGCCAATATCGTGCAATCCGTTGAGTTCGTTCGGACTTTGCCGGGATAAACTGCCCCGAACCGGCGTGGCGCACGCTACCCCACGGGCAGGCGCAGGGCCGTGCGGGGAGGGATCGAAACGGGCAAACCGCAACGTTTCCTTCAGGCGGCGGTTTCAATGGGTCAACGAAAATGGCCGTTGGTGTCAGGCGTCCAGCAATTGTTTGGTGATCAGCCGCGCTTTGCGCATTTCGCCGAGGATTTCGATTTCGACCTCCAGCCCTTCCCGCGCCATCTCCGTTGGCACAAATCCCATGGCGATCGATTTTTGCGACCAGTGGGAATAGCCGCCTGATGTGCAAAATCCCATGACTTTTCCGTCGATCCAGATCGGTTCATAGGCGTTGACGTCCGCATCGTCCGCGTCGACCTCGAACACGGCCAGTCTGCGCGCCGAACCCGTCGATTTTTCCGCCAAGGCCGGGCCTTTGCCGATGAAATCGACCGGCTTGTTCCAACTGATGAAACGGTCCATGCCGGTTTCGCAAGGGGTATAGTCGGGACAGAATTCACGCCCCCAGGAGCCGAAAAAGCGATCCAGACGCAGGCTCATCATCGCGCGCATGCCAAAGGGGCGCAGGCCAAGGTCGGCCCCGGCTGCATCCAGTGTTTCAAACAGGGCACGTTGCGCGGCGGGATCGGAAAAAATCTCATAGCCCAGCCCGCCGGTATAGCTGACGCGCTGCACGATACAGTTGGACATGCCCACCGTCATCTTGCGCACGTCCATGAACCGGAACGCTTCGTTCGATACGTCGTCACCGCTCACGCGGGCCAGCAATTCGCGTGACTTTGGCCCCGCGATCTGGAAGCCGATGAAACTGTCCGAGGTGTTTTCCACCCTCACGCCCTCTGACGGCAGGTTGGCCATGAACCAGCGCAAATGAAACGTCTGGGCGCCGTAACTGGCGGTCAGGCGGAAATCATCGCCCGCCAGCGCCGAGATCGTGAAATCCCCGATCAGCCGGCCCTTGGGCGACAACATCGGCGTCAGGGACATTCGCCCGGTCCGGGGCACCCGTCCGGCCATGATCCGGTCCAGCCACGCCCGCGCGCCCGCACCGCGCACGCGAAACTTTCCGAAATTATGAACCTCGTTGATGCCAACAGCGGTGCGCACGGCCTGAACTTCCTCGGCGACCGCATTCCACGCGTTGGAGCGCCGGAACGTGGGTGTTTCATAAAGCGGCTCGCCCCCAAGAGCGAAGTAGTTCGGGACTTCCATGCCGAATTGTGCGCCAAAGACGGCGCGTTTTTCTTTCCAGATCGCATAGGCAGGCGTGGTTTTGCAGGGACGGCAGGCGGGCAATTCCTCGTTCGGGTAGGAAACCGAAAAGCGGCGTTGATAATTCTCAACGACCTTGGGCACGGTGTAGCCCGGGCTGATCCAGTCGCCGAACCGCGCGACATCCATGGCGAATACGTCGCGTTCCGGTTCTCCTTCCACCATCCATTGCGCAAGGCTGAGTCCAACGCCCCCGCCCTGAGAAAACCCGGCCATCACCCCGCAGGCGGACCAGTAGTTCCGCAGCCCCGGAACCGGCCCGACCAGAGGATTGCCATCCGAAGCGAAGGTGAAAGGACCGTGGATGACCCGCTTGACCCCGGCGGTTTCAAGGATCGGATAGCGCTTGTAGGCAAATTCGATCGAGGCCTCGATCTTGTCCAGATCGTCGGGCAAAAGCTCATGCCCGAAATCGCCCGGTGTTCCGTTGACCGCCCATGGTTTGCAGGTTTGTTCATAAAAACCGATCACCAGTCCGCGGCCTTCCTGACGCAGATAGCTTTCCCCGCCCGGGTCCACAACGTGGGGATGTTCGTTCGTTCGCTCATAAATCTGGGGCAGATCCTCGGTCACGACGTATTGATGTTCCATCGGCAGGAGCGGCAGGTAAACGCCCGCGAGCGCCCCGACCTCGCGCGCCCAAAGCCCCCCGGCATTGACGACATGTTCCGCGTGTATGGTTCCTTTCGCGGTCACGACGTCCCAGCTGCCGTCGGCGCGCGGGTTGGTTTCCAGAACCGGTGTGTGCAGTTCGATCGCGGCCCCGGCCATGCGCGCGGCCCGGGCATAGGCGTGGGTCGTGCCGGAAGGGTCAAGATGACCGTCCAGCGGGTCGTAAAGGCCGCCAAGGATGCCCTTTATGTTGGTGATCGGGGCCAGTTTCAGGATCTCCTGGGGTGTGACCAGATTGGTTTCCAACCCCATGAAACGGTGTTTGGCGCGCTCGGCCTTCAGCATGTCCAGCCGCTCGGGCGTGTCCGCAAGGGTGATGCCGCCCACGTGATGCAGACCGCAGGACATGCCGGTGATCTCCTCCAGCTCCTTGTAAAGACGGATCGTATATCCCTGCAACGCAGCCATGTTGGTGTCGCCGTTGAGGGTGTGAAATCCCCCGGCGGCGTGCCAGGTGGATCCCGATGTCAGTTCGGAGCGTTCCAAGAGCACGACATCGTTCCACCCCAGTTTTGTCAGGTGAAACAGGACGGAACAGCCGACGACGCCTCCGCCTATAACCACGACCTGGGCGGTGTTTTTCATGATTGGCCTCTTGTTGTGAACAGGGTTTCACCGGGCATTGTTGGCCAAGCCTCTGCTTGCCCGCAAGTCGGGAAACGACATGGTCCGTCGCTTCCTGGGCGGTTTTGACCGCCGTTTCGCATTTGGGGTCAGGGGTTGGCTGCCACGGCGATGGAAAGTTCACGCAGAAGTTTTCGCTTCATCGCGGCCTGAAAATTTTCAAAGCCGATCGCGGTTTCGACGAACGCGTTGGCGCCGTGGATCACCTCCTTGCGGAAATAGGAACTCAGCTCGGCGATTTCGTTTTCGGCGATCTGGTCGAGCGGCGGGGCATCGAGCCCGATGACAAGCGCGTTGATCGTGGCGTCGGCAAGGGCGCGTGCGGACCTGGCGCGTTCGGGGGGCAAACCCTCGTTGTTCTTGCCGTCGCCGGAAATATCGATCGTGTGTTTCCAGCATTTGGACCGCTCGGTCAGAAGGTTTGCGGCAAACCCAAGGGCGCGCCCGATGGCCGTCGGACGTGGCGTTCCCTGCGGTTGGCGCTGTGCGCGAATGCTGTCGATGACCGCCGTCAGATCGGCGGCGGTCTTCAGGTCGCGCCAGTTGCTGATCAGGTTCTGGTCGTCCCGTCCGCTCCATTCAAAAACCGCGATGCTGAGCGGGGCGGAGGGCTGCGAAAGCAGGAGCGCACGAACCTCGGGATCCGCAAGGGCGGCCACCAGCCCCCGGGTCTGAAGGCGGTATTCGTTCGCGTCCACCGACGAGGACACATCCAGCGCCAGAACAAGCGCCTGACGGCATGCGGCATAGAGTGGAGAACTAATTGTGATCACAAAAAAGAAAGAAAGAAAAACCTTTGATACCAACGCAGTCAACCTGGTTCCTCAAGCGTTTTGACGTCAGATACACTGGGTGTCAGTTCACGCAGCAACTTGCGGAACATCGCCCGTGGAAAATCGTCGTACCCGTCAGACAATTCAACAAAGGACAAGGGGCCGTTCTTGATCTCGCCAAGATAGTAGGGCACCGGGTCAGGGGTTGCGCCTTTCACGACCAGGCCGTTGATCGTGACGCCTCTTTGCGCGACCTGGCCGGACGCGTGGGCCCCGTTCAGCCCGGTGTTGCGCACCCCGTCCCCGGAGATATCGATGACGCGGCGGCGACAGGTGCGCGGCGCGCTGGCGCCAAGGGATTCCGCGTGCGCAAGCGCATTGCCGGGGGCCGTCAGATCAAAGCGATAAACCCGTTTCATGGCGTCGATCTCGTCGGCGAACCCGGTCAACGCTTCGGCGTCTTCAAGATGTCGCCAGCCGATGACCTGCCGCTGTTGTCTGGGGCCGCTCCACTGGGTGACGGTCGCCAGAATGCCGCCCTCCATCCAGCCGATCAGTTCGATGATTTCGGGGCTGCGGAAGGCCTCGGCGGTGCCGTGGCGGATCAGATCGTATTCGGCCGGGTTGACGGACCGGGACACATCCATCGCCATCACCAGTTCGACGCCGCAGGTTTCCTTTGCATGCAGGGTTGCTGGCTGCACGCTTGCCCAAAGCAGGCACATTGTCAGGGCTTTGAGCCGGTTCACGGCGGCCTCCCGATAGGTTTCCTGACTGCGACTATGATTGCTGGGCGCGTGTTCTGTCAAATCACCGATGCGCCAGTTGGCAGGACGCTTCTGGTCCAGCCCGTTATGCGCGATGAAATCAGATGGGCGCTGTCATAAAGGGGCGACAGGCCATCATCCCGGTTCCAAAGGCCACCGAAATTGGAGTTTCGCTCGAAAACCGTGAAAGGGATTCCCATTTCTTGCAGCGCGCGTGCCTGGGACAGCCCGGCCGGGCCGCCTCCCACAATCGCCACGCGGTCCGTGACGGGTGTCACCAATGCCCGATGCTTTCGCGGCTGATCCATGGCTCGGCCGGGGCAAGCGCGCCGCCGGCCTGCAACAGCTCGACCGAGACATTATCCGGTGATCGCACGAACGCCATGCGCCCGTCACGCGGCGGGCGGTTGATGACGACGCCGTTTTCCTCGAGCCGTCGACAAACGGAATAGATATCATCCACCTCATAGGCCAGATGTCCGAAATGGCGGCTGTCCGAGGGCAGGCCGTCATCGCCATCCCAGTTATAGGTCAGTTCGATCGGGGCTTCGGGCTGACCGGGCGGGGCAAGGAAGATCAGGGTGAACCGGCCCGCCTCGCTGTCCATCCGGCGGGTTTCTTCCAACCCCAGAAGGTCGCAGTAAAAACGCAGCGAGGCGTCAAGATCTTTGACGCGAACCATGGTGTGAAGGTATTTGAGTTTCATTGCGGGTCCCCCTGTTCCGGTCATTTAAGGCAGTTTCTCAGAAGACCGGGCAGACTACAATGGCCCGACGGTCGCCATTCAGCCAGAAGCATCCGCTTTCCCCGGTCAGGGGTGGCCCGCCCTGCGATGGAAGTCTCGTTTCCCTACGACCAATCCAGAACGACCTTTCCCGCGGTCCCGCTTTTCATGGCGGCGAAGCCTTCCGTGAAGCGCGCCACCGGCAGGCGGTGCGTGATCAGGGGACCAAGATCAAGCCCGCCCTGAACCAATCCGATCATCTTGTACCAGGTCTCGAACATCTCGCGGCCATAAACCCCCTTGATCGTTAGCATCTTGAAAATGACTTCGTGCCAGTCGATGTCAAACCCCTTGGGCGCAATCCCCAGAAGGGCGATCTTGCCCCCATTGTTCATCGTGGCGATCATATCGCGCATCGCCGCCGGTGCCCCGGACATTTCCAGTCCGACATCAAAACCCTCTTTCATTCCAATGTCTTGCATGACTGAGTTCAAGTCTTCCTCAGCCGGGTTTACCGCGCATTCCAGCCCCATTTGCCGCGCCAGCGCCAAGCGGACCGGGTTGACGTCTGTGATCACAACTTTTCTGGCCCCCGTGCGCCGGGCCACCAGTGCGCCCATGATGCCAATCGGACCGGCCCCCGTGACCAGCACATCCTCGCCCACAAGATCAAAGCTGAGCGCCGTGTGGACCGCGTTTCCGAACGGATCGAAAATGGCAGCGATCTCGTCGGGGATATCCTCCGGAATGGGCACGACGTTTTCCTGTGGAAGGCACAGGTATTCGCCAAACGCACCCGCGCGGGTTACGCCCACGCTCCTGGTGTTGCGGCAAAGATGTCCACGCCCGGCCCGGCAGTTCCGGCATGTGTGGCAAGTCACGTGACCCTCGCCCGATACGCGCTGCCCGACCTTGTAGCGGGTCACCGCCGGGCCGGTCTCCACGATCTCTCCGCAGAATTCGTGCCCGGTGACCAACCCCAGAGGCACGGTTTTTGCAGCCCATTCATCCCAGTTCCAGATGTGAACGTCCGTGCCGCAGATGGCTGTTTTTCGAACCCTGATCAGCACCTCCGTCTGTCCGGGTTCGGGCACCGGAACGGTTTCCATCCACAACCCTTCCGTTGGTCTGGTCTTGATCAGCGCTTTCATGCCGTTTTTCATGACAATCACCCGTCACCGCGATTTCGGCGGCCAAATTCCCGCAATGGTCCTTGTCCCATCTATCGACCGGTTTTCGCTGTTTGCAAGCATGATCGACATGCCGGCCACGCTTTCAGCCCGGCACGCCCGCACGCGGGGCCAAACGTTCGGAAACCTGGTTTGTGACTTCGCGCAGAAGTTTCAGTTTGATCCTTTTGGCGTAATCCTCAAATCCGTTTGCACGCATCACAAAGGCGTTTTCTCCGGCGATCACGTTTTCCCAGTAATACGTTGTCAGATCGTCCGTGGTTCCTTCAATGGCCAGACCATTGACTGTGAACCCGCGCTGCCAGAGACCGCTTCGCAGCGTTTTCGGCGCGATCCCTTCGTTGGAAATGCCATCCCCGGACACGTCGATCACACGCCTTTTGCAGTCCGACACCGGGCCGAACTGCGCGCTGGTGAATTCCAGCGCCGCACCGATGGCCGTGGAAAAATTGCGCCAGACACGCGGTGCGCCTCTTACGGCCTTGGCAAACGTTCGCGCATCCTCATACGTTCGAATAGGGGTCCACGGGACCGAAACCGCCTGCCGGCTGTCCCCCGTCCATTGCACCAGCATGACGCGCGCCCTGGCGCTGACCAACGCATCGGCAACGGTTCCGTCAGCCAGGGCCTGGGCCAGACCGCCGATCTGAAGGTCGTATTCGCTGGAATCGACAGAACCGGAAATGTCCACCGCCAGTGCCAGCGCGATGTCGCAAACCTTTTCCGTTCGCGCGATGGCGGGCAATGCACAGGCCTGAATGGCAACCCACAGGGCCGGTACGATCCATATGCGCCATGGGATGTGCATGGCGCAATGATAGGCGGTTTTGCCCGGCGAAAGCCAGAACAGCCGCAAAGGGCACGATCACAATGTCGCGCGGGACAATTCCGCCAGGAAAAATCGATTGAAACCGCGCGTCGTGCGCCTTGCATTGGCAGGGCTTCTTTCAATAGATTGAGCGCTGCGAATTGCGAAAGGGTGGAATGTGGCGAAGGGTGGGATCAAGGCGCTGCTCGACCGCGCAAGGCAGGCCGCGCGTGCGGGTGATACGGAACAAGCCAGGACGTGTTATCAGCAAGTCCTCTCGGCGGCACCAAAGCACAAGACCGCAAGGTCCGAACTCAAAAAGCTTTCGCGCGCGGCGGCGTCCCCGGCGCAGGATGTGGGTTTTGAGGACATCCGAAAACTTTCGCACCTTGTGAGCGATGGCAAAATGAAGGAGGGCCTGTTGCTGGCAGGGCGGTTGCTGCGGCTGAACCCGCGCCTGGCGACGGTGCATGTTCTTGCGGGGATCTGCCACCTGAATTCAGGGGCCCCAAAGGCGGCCACGGAGAGTTTTCAGGAGGCCGTCGCGCTTGATCCGGAAAACGTGGATGCGCTCAACAATCTGGGCTGGGCACTGCGCGAGACACACGACCGCGGGGCCGCTGTGCACGCTTTCCAGCGCGCGCTTGCCCTAGATGACGCCCATGTCCAGTCCCTGACCGGGCTGGGCCTGACCCAATGCGAGGCGTTTGAATTCAACGCCGCCTGGAAAGCCATTGGGCGCGCGCTCGACCTCGCGCCACTTGAGACGCAGGTCTTGCGCGCGGTTCGGTTCTATTATTCCGAAACCTCGGAACCCAAAAAGGCCGAGACCTTGCTTGCCGGGGCGCTGGTTCGGGCCCCTCAAAACAACGCGTTGAAACTGGAACTCGGCGCGCTACTGGTCGAGATGGGAAAAATGGCGGAGGCGCGCAAACTCTTGACCGCGCTCGTCAGGACCGCACCGGACCTGACGCACGCCCACGGGTTGCTGGCGAAGATCACGCGGTACGAAACGGGCGACGATCATATCGAGGTCATGAAAACGAGGCTGAACGCCGCCGCAACGGTCGAGGACGAAGTCGAACTTGCCTTTGCCCTGGGAAAAGCGCTGGAAGATACCGGTACGATCGGGCCTGCCTTTTCTCTTTATCAACGGGCCAACCAATGCCACCGGCGGCGCATAAGCTATTCGGTTTCCTCGGATGCCCGATTGTTCCGATCTCTGAAAACCCGGTTTGCCACCAAAGGCGCGATGCCGGCGGCGGCCGGTCAGGATGCCTCGGGTCTGCCGATATTCATCGTGGGAATGCCACGGTCCGGCACAACACTGGTCGAGCGGTTGCTGAGCAATCATCCGGACGTCGGCGCCGGGGGGGAATTGTGGACGCTTGACGATCTGATCCGCCCCGAACTCGCCCGGATACTGGCGCACAAGGACGATGGACTGGCCCGAATAGCCGACGCGTATGTTGAAACCCTGCAACGCAAATGCCCGCAAACCGTGCACGTGACCGACAAAAACCCGGAAAACTTCCGCTGGATCGGGTTGATCGCGCAGGCCCTGCCAAATGCGAAAATCGTCGCGCTGCAACGGGACGCGCGTGACAACGGGTTGTCCATTTTCAAGAATTATTTTGGACCCGAGGGGATCAGGTATGGCTATGACCTTGCCGAGATCGGCAAATACCGGCGATTGCATGACGACCTGATGGACCACTGGCGCGCGGTATTTCCCGGCCATATTTACACCTGCGGATACGAAGACCTGACGAATGACCCGAAGGCCGAGGCCGCGCGGCTCTTTGATTTCTGCGGGCTGGACTGGAACGATGAAATGCTTGCGATCGAAAAGAATCCCGCACTTGTGCGCACGGCCAGCATCGGGCAGGCCAACCGGAGTATCTATCAATCCTCGGTCAATGCCTGGGAACCTTTTGGCGACTATCTGGGACCGCTTTTTGCCGAGTTGGACGATAAAGACTGACGCCTGCCGCATTATCTTGTGTCCGCCCCGAAAATATTGCGATATCTAGTTGGTCAAGAGAATCCGCGAAGGTAGGGAAAAGATGCCGCTCAGCCCGGAACAACAGACAGAAATCGACGAAACCCGTGCGATAAAGCACGAAACGATGCGCGCGACCGTGCCGGGGATGGAGGCGCATCTTTACACCGCGCACCCTGTTCTGGACCACGGGTTTGTGCGTGTGATCGATTATATGGGCGACGACAGCGCGATCTGTCAGGCGGCGCGCGTTTCCTATGGCAAGGGCACCAAGGCGGTGACAAACGACGCGGGCCTGATCCGTTACCTCATGCGCCACTGGCACTCGACCCCGTTTGAGATGTGCGAGATCAAGCTGCACGTCAAGCTGCCGGTCTTTGTCGCGCGCCAGTGGATCCGGCATCGCACCGCCAATGTGAACGAATACTCGGCGCGATATTCCATTCTCGACCGCGAGTTCTATATCCCCGCACCCGACGCACTGGCCGCGCAATCCACACTCAACAATCAGGGCCGGGGCGAGGTGCTGGAAGGCGCCGAAGCCGCGCGTGTGCTGGAGGTTCTGAAATCCGACAGCACCCGCGCTTATGACAATTACGAAGCGATGCTCAGCGACGACGGCCAGAAAGGTCTGGCGCGCGAACTGGCCCGGATGAACCTGCCGGCCAATATCTATACACAGTGGTACTGGAAGGTCGACCTGCACAACCTGTTTCACTTTCTGAGGCTGAGGGCGGATGCCCACGCCCAATACGAAATCCGGGTTTATGCCGAGGAAATCTGCCGGATCGTGGCCGACTGGGTGCCCGCGGCCTATGGCGCGTTTGAGGATTACCGCCTGGGCGGCGCGCAATTGTCGGCCAAGGCGATTGATTGTGTCAGGCGCATGGTCAAGGGCGAGAAGGTGACGCAGGAGACCAGCGGCATGAGCGCTGGCGAATGGCGGGAGTTTGAGGGGGTTTTGCACGACCCCGCCTAGCGGTGGCAAAAGGCCCCGGTGGGGCGTTTTGAGCGCAAA
>CAYXNM010000099.1:0-9893 GCA_964466385.1 uncultured Rhodobacter sp.
CCGCTCAGGAAATCCGATGTTGTCGCCGCGGGTGCGGGCCTGTCACTCTCGTTTCCGGGATGTTCGGCCTCAAAAACATAGGCGGGCAAAGGGTCGGAGGCTTCCTTGGCCGTCTCCATCGCGCGGCGCGCGCGCTCAAAAAGCGTGTCCTCGGGTGCAAAATCCAGGGGAGCGTCCGGTTGCTCGATCCCGGATGTTTCCTCGTCCCCGTTCGCTGACCCGCTTGACTCCTTCGGCCCGGTCGCCTCGTCGTCTGAGACTGTTCGCAGATGCGGGTGAGCGGGCCTGCTTGGCGCGACAAGCAAAGGTTCCCGATCGGTCCGGGCATCGGCGGGTTGCGACATTTCTTCGGGTTCGACCGTTTCAGGCGACGACCCGGTTTCCGCATCCCGCGCGGGGATTTCCTGCGCGGACATTGTCGCGTCCGGGACTGTCCGCCCGGCGGAGAGATCCAACAATCCGGCAGCCGGTTCCAAGACGGGTTCCGGCACGCGAAGAGCGGCCGTCAGCACCAGACGCTGGTCGCCCGACTTCTTGGCGGCAGAGGATTTGTGCCGGAACGAAACGTGCGGGGTGCCCTCCCCGGCTTCTGGTGCCTGCGGCAGGACGATGTCGTTGGAAGGGGGCGTTCCGAAGGCCGGGCCGTGATCATCGCGAGGAGACTCCTCGGACAACTGGGCGATCGCATCCTCGACCGCGGTTTCCGCTGCGGCGTGAATGTCATTGGCCGGTTTTCCGGGCTGATCCGTTCCTTTCGCTTCCTCCGAAACAAGGCGGCGGATCGAGGACAGAACGTCTTCGACATCCATGGAAGACACAGGATCAGACATTGTTTTTCCCTTCGTCAGCTATAGGGATTGTAGCGAGAGCATTCGATCCACACAACACTTTGATTTACCCGTTATTCCTTTCCCGCGCGCTTGAATATTTTCTCAAGCAGTTTGCCGCGGTTGGTCGGCCCGGGCGCCTTGGAAACCTTTTTGTAATTGATGTCTGGATCATACGTCTTGATTCCCAGCCCCAGATGCTTGACCGTCAGCAGACCCATAGCTGACAAAAGCGAATAAACCGCTACATTTTCGTCCCGCCGCGACGCGACAAGATTGGTCTGAGCCTCGACCAGCTGGCGCTCTGCATCAAGCACGTCAAGGGTTGTTCTGGCACCAAGATTGGCCTCCTCGCGAATGCCCCGCAGGGCGACCCGCGAAGACCGCACCTCTTTTTGGCGCGCCGTGATCGCCGCGCGGGCGATTTTCAGCTGTGCCCAGAAACGGGTGACGTTCTGGGAAATGCTTTGCGCGGTCAACTGGATGTCAAAACGCGATTGTTCCTCCAGCGCCTGTGCCTGCCGCAAGGCCGAGGCCAGCGCGCCGCCGTGATAAAGGGGCACCGACCCCCCGATCGAGAGGCTGGCAGAATCCCCGACGCCGTGATTGGCATTCGCGGACACACTGCCCGAGAGCGAGATCGTCGGCTTCATCGAAGCCTCGGCGCGATAGACGTTGAATTCCGCAACCTTCGAGAATTCGCGCGCCCGCAGCATCAAAGGGTGCGTGCGCAGCGCAATCGATTTCGCCGCTTCCAGTGTCGCCGGCGTGCGCGGGACAGGCGGAGGCGGTTGCAAGACGCCCGGATACGTCCCGGTCGCGATATAATAGGATTGACGCGAAATCTCGAGATTTCCCTGACGCAGGCCAATGACGCTGAGCGCACCGGCAAGACGCGCCTCGGCCTGGCTGACATCCGTGCGCCGGATTTCACCAACCTCGAAACGGTCGTTGGCGGCCTGCACCTGCCTGGAAATGACGGACCGGTTGTTTTCGGCGAGTTCAAGGAACTGTGCGTCGCGGCGCATGTCCATGAACCCAATGGCCGCACTCAGCAAGACCTTTTGCTCGGTATCCACCAGAGCATACCGCGCCGCCTGTACGTTCGCGCGGGCAACATCGACCGCCAACCGGCTGGACCCGCCATCCCACAGCGTCAGGCTGAGGCTGAGCGCAATGCTTGCCGAGGCATAATTCGTGGTCCTGAGGGTCGTGGAACTGTAGATATCTCCGTATGAAACGCTGCCATCCAGCGCCGGGCGCAAGGCCGCCCACGCCTGGGCAACGCTTTCATCGGTCCCGCGCAGCGCCGCGCGGCCACTCTTGAGTTCGGGAGCGTGCCGATATGCCCTGATCAATGCGTCGGTAAGCGTCTGGGCACCGGCACCAAGTGGTGCGACCGCGAGCAGCACGACAAACGCAATCGCTCCCGCGCCCCTGAAATGTCTCATCCCGCCCCCAAAATTTCGCCTGTCCGTCATCAGATAAGTGCGCGCTGCCCGAAAGCAATGGGCCTTACAATGCAAACTCCGCCTCTTTTTCGAAGCCCGGCAACACCGTCTCCGTCGCATCAAACGCGTTTCGCCACGCGATTTTTTCCCCGACCTTGATCCCCAGTCGGCACTGCCCCGCGCCGTCGGACATGAAAATCGCGGCAATCCTGCCGCCGTCTTTCAACTGACGGGCAATGGTCGCAGGAACCGTCTCGACCGCACCGCCAAAGAAAACGACGTCGTACGGCCCGTGTTTTGCGGCCCCGTTTTCCAATGCGCCCGTGAGGACGACCGCGTTATCCACCGATTGCGACGACAGGTTGACCTCGGCCTCGGCAGCCAGATCCGGGTCATCCTCAACGGCGATCACGGCCTCGGCGATATGCGCGACCACGGCCGTTGAATAGCCAAGACCACAGCCGATTTCCATCACCAGATCGGACTTGCCGATATCCAGCGCATCCAGCGTCTTGGCCAGAACGCGCGGGTCGGCAACGACGCGCCCGCGCCCAAGCGGCAGGTGCGTTCCCGCATAAGCGACGTCGCGCATGTTTCCGGGAACAAACACTTCGCGCCGGACGGCCAGCATAGCCTCGATGACGGGAAATTTCGTGACATCCGATGGTCGCACCTGACAGTCGACCATGGAAATGCGTGACTTGGTAAAATCTGACATGAGCCTGCTTGAGAATCGCGTTTCGTGATTGCCCAAGTCTTGGCATAGAAACACATCAAGAGCAACTGAACGCAACGCAGCGGGAGCGATGTTCACACTTTTCGCAACGGGCCATGAAACGACACCCCGACGGGCCATTGGTGTCGTTCGGTATGGGGCCGCTCTGTGCCATGCCAACCGTCCGTGTCCGGCGGATACACCGGGCATCCACAAGTCATACCAACGGCCATTTTTGCTGACCCTTTTGCGTGGGTGAGAAAGAGCGGAATTGTCCTGAAGGCGACGTCGCGGTTTGCCCCGGTTCGATCCATCCCCGCACGGCCCTGCGCCTGCCCGTGGGGTGGCGTGCGCAACGTCGGTGTGGGGGCACTTTATCCCGGCAAAGTCCATACGAAATCAATGGGATGCGCGACATCGACGAAAGCGCCGGCCCTCCGGGACGGGCAGGCGCTGGGCCGGGGCGCTTTTTGGCGCCTGTTAACCGGCCCGGGACAAATCTCAACGCCCCCTTCAGGCCAGAAACGGCCCTGCCCACACGCCATTCGGAGGGTCAATCAGTCGGACCGTTGGTACCAGTGGTTGGTCAGGTTGGTCTTATAGCAAAGGTAGGAGGTTTCGCTCAGGCGCGGGCTTCGTTCGGCGGGTGCTCGCTTGCGGCGGTCAGCCTCAATTCACTCACCAAACCGCGAAATGCGGCCATCAACGTTTCGACCGTGGCCTGCTGGTCGCAAGCGGGGTTTGAAAGATCGACGATGCTGTCTTCGACCGTCGCGGCCAGGTCGCCGATTTGCCTGAGACCAAACGTCGGTGCGGTCCCGCGAATCTTGTGTGCATTGATACGGATGTCTTGGAGTGCCTCTTCAGCGTTGTCCTGTTTGGAAATCCTGTCGAGCAACCCGTCGAACTCATTCGCCTTCGAATTCAGCGTCGCCAGGAACTTGAATTTGATTTTCTCGATACTTCGCTGGAACTGCTCTTGATTTGACATCGGACCTACCCCTGCCCTGAAAGTTTCCTGTTAAGCGTGGCGGCGAACGGATGGCAATCGAAGCCAGCGCCTTTTTTCGCTTTTGAGTTGAACCGGCAGATCCGTTTCTGATTTTGGCTTCCGAAGGTTCGCGTATTCCACGTTTTGAATCGCACGTTCAATGACGCCAAGCGATCCGGGTTTTGAAAAAACGCTCGGATTGATCGGGTCGCTGATCGAAAGATTGACCTCCAGCCTCTCGCCACCGGTATAGACGAGGTCCATCTGTGCGATGGTATCCCTTATGTGGATTTCGATTTCGTCCGAAATGGGGTCTTTCACCCTGTTGTAAACGCAGACGAATATCCCGTATCCGGCATATGTGAAAAAACCGCCATGCGGGTAGATATTGTCAGAGATCGCTTCGGCAATGTCACTGATCGCGAATTCAAACCCGGTCGCGTTGCAATTTTTGTGGATCGAGCGGATGTTTTCGACTTTGAAAGAGACAAGGCTGGACGAGAAATAGCTGCCACGGTTGAGCATCGCGACGTAGTTTTCAAAAGCGGAATACCCCAGGAACCCGTCAACATCCTGCACATCCACCGTGCTGTCCAGGTCGATCCGGCGATCGTTCACGAGGACTTCGGTCAACGCGTCCAGTGAACGGTGACTTTCCTGAGACCGAGAAACCTCGAGATTCAAACGCTCGGCCATCTTCACGCGCGTTCCGAGTTCCAGAATATCAAACGGCTTGGTGACATAATCCGTGGCCCCTGCCGCAAAGGCACGGTCGACATAGTCGCGCTCGGACATCGCTGTCAGCATGATGACCGGAATTTTCTGATAGCCCGGAATGTTCCGGATCGCTTCACATAATTCGATCCCGTCCATTTCCGGCATCTGGATGTCCAGCAGGATGCACTCATAACGTAGCTTGGAATTCTTGATCAGTTTGAGCGCGTCGGCACCCCCCGAGGCGGTGCACACATCCGGATACCCTACGACATTCATTGCTTCAAAAAGCAATTCCAGAATGAATTCGTCATCGTCAACGGCCAAAATTCGCATCGGCCAGCCCTCGCGTTGTGTTACTGCGCTGCCTGTTCCAGGCGCTATTTCAAATGCTGCGGGGGACCATTCTAATAGCTGATGTTACTGGTGACATATCCTGCCGCCATTCAATCGTCGGATGCAAATGTGGCAGGAATGAGGCAAGTCAATCAAATTTGATCGAAAAGAAAAAAGTTTCCGTGACAAACCCGGCATCGGGGCGTGACCGCGCACCCAGACGCGTCAATTGCATGCTGGGTGACGGGACGTGCGGCCTCAGTTGAACCCGGAGATTTGGCGGATCTGGTCGCCAAGCGTCATTGGATCGAACGGTTTCGTAATCACACCGATCGCGCCGGCGTCGAAAAATTCGTTCTTTTCCGCCTCCCTTGCCTTGGCCGTCATGAAAACCGCGGGCGTATCCGCCAGCCCGGGAATGTTCCGAAGCGCGCCAAGCGTTTCTATGCCCGACATTCCGGGCATCATGGCGTCGAGCAACAGCAAGTCAGGTGCAAAACCCTCTGCCTTTTGGACGGCCTCGTCACCACCCGGGCATTGCATGACGACGAATTCCCCCACGCTTTCAAGTGCAATCATTGCAATCGCCCGAATATCTTCATCGTCCTCGACGAAAAGAATTTTCTCGTTACTCATCCTGCGTTCCCTTTCACAGTAAAAAACACTACTCTGCCGCGACACGGCGTTTGTCTTGATGATCAGCGTTCAGCCCCCACTCGATCATCCGAAGAAATTCCTCGTTCGTGGCTCTTGATTTAATCAACACGGCATCGACTTCCGCCGCGACTTTGGCATTTCCTTCTTCCGCGGAAAAGACCACAACCGGGGTTTCTTTTCCGGACGACGCGTTCAACATCGGCAAGAGATCCGTTCCTTTGCCGTCAGGTAAATCGAGATCCAGAATAACAAGGTCGAACTGCTTTTCGGAAAGATTCTTTTTCGCGTTTTCAAGCGAATCGCACGCGGTGATATTGGCGCACTCGCCGACGATTTCCCTGGCGATCCTGCGAATGCTTTCGTCATCTTCGACATGCAATACCTCCGGGGTGTGACCGAAGCTGTTGACAAGGGCCTGCTCCAGACCTTGGATCAGGCGCCTGACATCTATCGGCTTTGCCATCCAGTCGATCACGCCAAGGTCTTGCCCTTCTTCAAGCGATTTTTCGTCCGGTGACATGCCCGAAACGATGAAGACGGGGAGCGTCGCAAGTGCTTTGACCATCCGCAATTCGCTCAGCAAGGCAAGGCCGCTAAGATCCGGCAAGTTCAGATCAAGCGTCATTCCGTCATAAGAGCTGGATTTCAGCATAGCCAACGCCTCTTTCGCGGTCGGGGCTATATCGGCTTTGTGCCCCTCTGCTTCCAGTGTCAGCTTGAGAACCTCGGCGACGTCCGGATCGTCTTCGCACACAAGAATGGAGCGCGCCGTTTTCCGGTCTGGCTTGAACGGCACCTTTGACTTGGAGTCTCCGGCGACCAGATCAAGGTCAAAAAAGAACATTGTCCCCTTCTTCTCGATGCTCGTAAAGTCGATCGTTCCCTTGTGAGCTTCAACCATCATCTTGACGATGCTCAGCCCAAGCCCGGTCCCGCCCTTCTTGCGTTGGTCAGACGAATCCGCCTGGGTGAATTTGTCAAATATCGTCGCTTGCGCAGCTTTTGGTATGCCCAGCCCTGTGTCGATGACCGAAACCCGCACCTTTCCGCCGCTCGGTTTCACCTTGACCGTGACCGTACCGCCCTTGGCAGAGAATTTCGCGGCGTTGGACAAAAGGTTCGACATGACCTGCATCAGCCGGTCGCGATCCCCGTTTACCATCAGCGGCTTTTTGGTGCCGGTTGCCTTGAATGTCACGTTCAGGGGCTTGCCGTAGGCCTCGTTCACGATGATGGCCTCGTCCACCAGTTCGCAGATGTCCATCACTTTCAGGTCGAACTGCATCTTGCCCGCCTCGAACTTTTCAAGGTCCAGGATGTCATTGATCAGGCGCACCAGACGGTCGCTGTTAGAGAGCGCGATGGAGACCAGTGAACTCAGCTTATCATTCACCTCGCCTGCGGCACCCGCCTGAATGATCCCAAGCGCGCCCTTGATCGACGTCAACGGCGTTCGCAATTCGTGGCTGACGGTCGATATAAACTCGGTCTTGGCGGTTTCAGCCGCTTTGCGTTTGGTGATATCACGCGTGATGGCAACGAAACGCGGTTCGGCACCGTCGGGTTTTATCAGTTGGAGCGAGACTTCCAGCGGTCGCCCGTGCCTGTCGGTCACTTCATAGGATACCTGCTTTTCGGACCCGTTGATCAACGGTTCCGCCGTTTCACGAAATGCCCGTACGCTGAATTTGGGGTCGACATCCTTTGGCGTCATGTCCTTCAGCTGTTTTGAATTCCAGCCGTTTTCCTTTCGGGCCGCCTTGTTGAGATAGATGAATTTCAGCGTGTCCGGACGGAACACATAGATCAGGTCCTGGCTGAGATCGAGCGTCTGGCGCAATTGACGGATTTCTCTTTCCGCTTCCTTGCGCTTTGAAATGTCGCGGGTCGTCACCACGAACCACGAGTCGTTCTCATCGGTTTCAAACAGTTCGACCATCAGTTCAACCGGCTGACCCAAGATGCCATCGGTGGTCAAGGTGACGGTTTTTTGCGTCCCGAACACCAGCGGCTTGGTCAGCATTCTGAACCGGCGTTCGTCGAAAACCGGGTTGATATCAGCCGGTGTCTTCGCCCGGAATGTTTCGTCGTCCCAACCGGTCTGGGCTTTTGCGGCGGCGTTCAGATAGATGAATTGCAGGTTGCCCGGCTCGAACATGAAAACGGCGTCCGAACTGGAATCCAGTGTGGATTTCATTCGCATGATATCCGCCTCGGCGGTCTTGCGCTCGGTGATATCATTGACAAAAGCAATAAACCGGGATGGCGTCCCTTTGCCGTCGATCAACTGGATCAGGATTTCCTGAGGGGTGACCTGGCCATCCGAATGCGTTCGTTTGCTTTCGTAAACGACAATTGTTTCGGTGCCGTCGACCAATGGCTTGATCCGTTCGCGGAATTCGGAGTCCTGAAGGTGCGCGGTCACATCGATGGGCGTCAGCATGGGGATCTCGCCAACGCTTTTGTCGGTCTCGGCGCAAATCCTTTCCTGCGCGGCCTTGTTGACATAGGAAAACTTGAGCGAGTCTTTTTCGAACATGTAAATCTCGCCCGAAATCCGGTCGAGCGTCGATTTCAGTTGGTCGATCTTTCTGTCTGACTGAACCAGTTCAGACATGTCCCGAACGACACAGACCAGATCATTCGCCCCACCACGGCCGCCTTTCAGTTCAGAACCGGACAACTGGACGGAGATTTTTTCGCCATCATCGCGGATCAGGTCGCGGTCAACCGGTGTTCCCGGGCCAACCAGCGCCTTTATCCGCGAGAGGTCTGATTTCGCGGCCTTTTTCCCGTTTACCCTTATCAGTGGCAAGTCGTCGGATTGAAAGATGTCCCCGATCGAACGGCCGATCAGTCCGCCCGGCGCGACCTTCATCATTTTTTCAGCGGCCGGATTGACCAGTTTGACAATACCTGCCGCGTCGGTTTCGAAAATGCCCTCGGCCATTGCCAGAAAAACGCTTTGGGTCTCATCGTTTGCCTTTTTCAGCAAGTTTCGCGCGTGCTGGCGCTCCTTGGCGTTTTCCCGCCAGACCCGGACGGATTTGGCCATTTCACCGATCTCGTTCTGATAATCGCCCGCCGGTATCCTGGTTTCGTTGTTGCCATATGCCAGGCTCAGCATCGCCTCCTTCAGGTCCCCCAACGGTTTGCTGATCCCCGTGCCGATGCGCCATGCAATGACAACGACCATAACACCCACAAGACCCGTAAGCGACAGCAAGACCGAGAATTTTTCGGCAATACTTGCGTACCCCGCCTCCACCGAGTTCTGCTGTCTGTCAGAAATGGAATCGAATGCCGCAGTCATGCTGTCGAACAAGTTGGCCGAGAGCGTATCGACAATCAGACGGTCGTCCGCAAGATCCAGCTTGAGTTCCGCCAGATCCTGGAACGCGCTCCGGTAGAGCCCCCAGGACATGCCGACCACCAACCTGTCGGATGGCAATAGAGCGGACTGCTCCAGTTCGCGCTCAAAGTCGTCGCTGGCCTTCTGCCACTGGGCCAGTGATTCCATCGTATTGTTGTCAAGGAAGCGATTTTCCGCAGATCTGACGATCCCGATCGCCCGGCTCAGGGACAGATCAGTAACCGCTGCTTTCCCCTCGATCGTGTGAATCGACGCGTTGACCGTCCCGCGCAACCCTGAATTCGGTGTCAGTCCGACCTTGGTGATTTCCGTGGACATATCCAGAAAATTCTCTTCGTATTCGCCGAGCTGTTGTTCCCAGTCGTCCAAAGCGCGCAAAAGCTCCGGGTCCGTTTCCTCATCTCTGACTGTCCGGATATCAAGATAGGTCGCCGCCAACATTTCCTTCTGTGCGCTCATATCCGCGATCGTGTGTGAGATCAGAAAGTTCTTTTCGCAAATTCGGGTCAGAGCAAAGTTTTTCTGTATCTTGCGCATATGCCCCATGATGTTCAACTGGCTCTCGCTGTTGACGCTGACCTGCCGCAAACCCCTGACTTCTGAAAACTGCATCAACGAGAGGAGCGAAAAACCGACCACTGCAACCATAGGAAGCATCAGAAGCTGCCAATATATTCTCATGTTCCGACTGGTATAAGCGAACATACCCCGCCCCTGCCCTGTTGGTCCTATTGTGGTCCTGGTCAGCGCGAGCAAAACCGTTCGCGCCCTATTTCGAAACAATACAGGTAAAAATGGCTACATTATGACGCGGAGTCTGGCGAAAAAG
>CAYXNM010000100.1:0-9888 GCA_964466385.1 uncultured Rhodobacter sp.
GCGTTCCCGATGTCCTGCACCCAATCTGTTGACTGCATCTCCTCCAGACGCGAGGCGGTGCGGGCAAACTCAAAGGCGCCCGGCCCGGTCCGGTAAAGAAGCCCGGGCTTTGCCGCGGCCGAACAGATCAGTCGGATTTTCGCCTCGTAAAGCGTGTCGATCAGGGTGACGAATCGCTTGGCCTCGTTGTTCGCGGCGCGTGAAAGTTTCGGAATGTTTTCCAACAGCAGGACACGCAGGTTTCGGGCAATCGCCAGATAATCGGCCGGTCCCAACGGCTGAACGCAGAAATCATCAAAACTCGCCCGTCCGACGCCGTTGTGAAACCTTGGAATGGTGACGGTGCGGGACTGGATCTCGATATCAAACGCGGTGCCGTACCCAAATGTCAGATCGCACCAGATCCTTTCCATTGCGTCGTCCGAGGCCTGTCCCAGCGGCGCGAAATACGTCTGCTCGCCGCGCAACCGGTCCTGCCGATAGTCCAGATCGCTGGCAAGATGATGCACGTCAAACCGGGTGTTTACGTAATCGATGAACGGCAGGAACAACGCGCGGTTCAAGCCGTTTTCATAAAGATCGTCCGGCACGCGGTTGGATGTGGTAACCAGAAAAACCCCGTCATCCGCCAGAAGCGCAAACAACCGTCCGACGAGCATGGCGTCGGTAATGTCGGTGATCTGCACCTCGTCGAAACACAGCAGCCGCACGTCCTGCGCGATGGTCCGCGCCGTTTCCCCAAGCGGATCCGCCGTTCCCATTTTTCGCGCCCGATGCAGCGACTGGTGCAGTTCCTGCATGAACGCATGAAAATGCACGCGCCTCTTGCGCTTGATTTCGGTTCCGGCAAAAAACAGATCCATCAACATCGATTTGCCCGAACCGACACCGCCCCAGATGTAAAGTCCGCGTTTTTCGCTGGCATCTTCTTTTTGGCGGAACCGTTTGAAAAAAGGGCGCGACGATCCCGGTTCCCTTTCCAGACCGATGCGGATCGCGTCCAGCTTTTTTGCAGCCAGCAATTGCGCAGGGTCGTGACGCAATTGATCGTTGGCAACTTTTTTTCTGTAATCGTTGATCAGGCTAACGCTCACATTCACTTCCTGTCCCGAATTCCGGCGAGACCTTGAACACTGTTTTGACCCTTGAGTCGATAAAAACCTTTTGACGTTTCTCAATATTTCTTTCACCGTTCTTTTCGCTTCCGGCGAAAGGAGCGCGGCTCTTCCCCCTGAAACCAGCCGATTGAAGGAATTCACCATGCACAACATCGTCAACCTGCAAAAATGGCCGCTTCAAGACCTGACGTCAAAAGAAGGCGTTGAAATGATCCGCGAATGCCGCCGTGAACTCGAAGAAACGGGAATGACGAACCTTGGCGGCTTTTTGCACGCCCACGCGATTGCCCGCATCGTAAACGAAGTAACGCCGGTCTTTGCGGATCACAGTTTCACCCATCAGCGACGTCACAATATCTATTTCACGAAACCACCGGAAGGCATCCCGCCGGACCACCCCGCTTGGATCGAGTTTGAAACATCGAACCGGACGATCTGCGCCGATCAGATTGCGCAGAGCGAACTTGTCAAACTTTATGAATGGGAACCGTTTCGCGCCTTTCTTGCCGCGATCATGGGCAAGGAGGTGCTTTTCACAATGTCCGACCCGCTCGCGCGGGCAAACGTCATGTCCTATGGCGCGGCGCAGGCGCTGAACTGGCATTTCGACCGCTCGGAATTCACGACCACACTGCTGTTGCAGGCTCCGCAATCAGGGGGCACGTTTCAGTACTCAAAGGATTTGCGCACCGAACAGGACCCGAACTATGCAGGTGTCGCGCGCCTGTTGGAGGGTGAAGACGACAATTTGCGTTCACTGGAGGTCGCGCCGGGAACTCTCAACGTATTCCGGGGGAAAAACACGGCTCACCGGGTGACGCCGGTTGTGGGCGAAACAGAACGGATCATCGCTGTTTTTTCTTATTTTGACCATCCGGGCGTTGCCTTTTCCGACGAGGAACGTCTGGGCTTTTATGGCCGGACCGGATAGAAAAGCCCGATGCAACACCCTGAAACCACCGCCCTGATCATTATCGACGTTCAGAACGATTTTTGTCCCGGCGGCGCGTTGGAAGTTTCCGATGGCGACCGCGTCGTTCCTGTCATCAATTCGATGGCAAAGGATTTTTCCATCCGTGTGCTGACGCAGGACTGGCACCCCAAGGGGCACAGCTCGTTTGCCGACACCCACAAGGGCGCGGTGCCATTCTCGGTCGTGGACCGGGCCTATGGGCCACAAGTCCTGTGGCCGCGCCATTGCGTGCAAGGGTCAGGCGGGGCGGCATTTCACCGGGATCTGGACACCACTTCGGCCGATTTGATCGTGCGCAAAGGTTTCCGGACCGAGATTGACAGTTATTCGGCGTTTTTCGAAAACGACCATGAAACGCCCACGGGGTTGACCGGCTATCTGCACACCCGCGGCGTGACCGATCTGGTCATGGTCGGTCTGGCCACCGATTTCTGTGTGCGCTTCTCGGCCGTGGACGGCGCGAAATTGGGTTTTGGCGTCACGGTGCGGGAAAACGCGTGCCGGGCGATTGACCTTGACGGCTCGCTTGCCGTGGCCCGACAGGATATGCTGGACAACGGCGTCAGCCTGCGCTCTTGACCCTGCCCCGTTGATTGAAGGACCCTCGTCCAATGGATATTGCCAAGCGCGTTTACGACCATCGCTGGAAGATCGATCCAATCGTGCGATCGCTGATCGACACGGATTTCTACAAGCTTCTGATGGCCCAGACCGTTTTGCGCGAAAGCCCGGAAACCGAGGTCACGTTCAGCCTCATCAACCGTTCGACACATATCCGCCTTGCCGACCTGATCGACGAGGGAGAGTTGCGCGAACAGTTGGATCATGTCCGGTCACTCTCGCTTTCGCGGGGGGAAAGCACGTGGCTCAGGGGCAATCTCTTTTACGGCAAACGCGCGATGTTCCAGCCCGGCTTCATGGAATGGTTCGAGAACCTGCGCCTGCCACCCTATCATCTGGAAAAACGCGACGGGCAGTTTGAACTGACCTTCAGCGGCAAATGGCCCGAGGTGATGATGTGGGAAATTCCCGTTCTGTCGATCCTGATGGAGCTGCGCGCGCGCCGCGTTCTGGCTGACCTTGGGCGGTTCGAGCTGCAAGTCCTTTATGCCCGCGCGCTGGCCCGGCTTTGGGAAAAAATCGAACGGCTTCGCAAGATCGATGATCTTCGCGTTGCGGATTTCGGCACCCGCCGTCGTCACGGGTTCATGTGGCAAAACCGCTGCGTCGAGGCGATGATCGAAGGGCTTGGCGAGAAATTCACCGGCACCTCGAACTGTCTGATCGCCATGCGCCGCGAGGTCGAGGCGATCGGCACCAACGCCCATGAATTGCCCATGGTTTACGGCGCGCTGGCGCGAGACGACCACGAACTTGCCCAGGCACCCTACCGCGTTCTGGAAGACTGGCAGGAGGAACACGACGGCAACCTTCTGATCATCCTGCCCGATACGTTCGGGACCGAAAGTTTCCTGAGGAATGCGCCTGACTGGCTGGCCGACTGGACAGGTATCCGCGTGGATAGCGGCGCGCCCTCGAAAGGGGCCGAGGCGGCGATTAACTGGTGGAAAAGCAAGGGTCAGGATCCAAGGGAAAAGCTGGTCATCTTCTCGGACGGGCTGGACGTTGATACGATCGAAAGCCTCAGCCAGCAGTTTTCAGGTCGCGTCAATGTGGGGTTTGGCTGGGGCACGCTTCTGACCAATGATTTTCGCAATCTGGTCAAAGACGACGCGCTTGCGCCCTTTTCGCTGGTCTGCAAGGCCGAGACCGCAAACGGGCGCCCGACGGTCAAACTGTCGGACAACCCCAACAAGGCGATGGGGCCGAAAGACGAAATCGCGCGGTATAAACGTGTGTTCAATGTCGGCCAGCAAGAGGCGATTGACGTGCTGGTCTGACGCTGCCCCGACCTGTTCACCCCAGATATTCGCGCGACAAGCGCAAGGCGCGATGCGCGTACATGGAAACTCCCGGATCGTCAGGCGACAGACGCGGAATCGCCCAGCCGAGCGACGCCATCGTCCGCAGCATTTGAAAGAGCGGCAGCAGCAGCGCCGCGTGGTCATCCAACGCCCGACGCGTGCGATATCCGTCCACAATCGCCTGACGCAACCGCATATAATCCGCGTCATCCACACTTTGTGAAAGCGCCGTCGCCAGATCATAAAGCCGAAACCCAAACCCGCTGTCATCAAAATCAATCAGGGTCAGGCCGTTTCCGTCGTAAAATATATTTTCCCGAAGCGCGTCGGCGTGGATAAACCCATAGTCTGCGCCGGCACTTTGAAACTGCGCCAGATCCGCACGCGCCTTGGTTCGCGCTGCTTGCAACAGCTGCGAGTCTTCTCGCGTCAGGATCGGGTTTTCCCAGAAGCGACCCCAGTGGGGCGCCTTCCCCAAGAACCCTTCCGCATCCCATCTGCGCCGCGAAAAGTCCGCGCCTAATTGCATCTGATCGGTCGCTGTATGAAGCTCGGCAAGCAGGGCGCCCACATCGTGATAAAGCGCGATTTTATCCCCGGTCGCTTGGTCTATGCCCGCTTCACCACTTCCAATGGGGGCCCCGTCCACCCAGGAAATCATGGTCGCACATTGACCGTCCGCAAGGCAGACCAGCAAATCATCGGAATCGGTTGCAAGCGGCTTGGGACACGGAAACCCGGTTTTGGCCAGTTCGTTTGATACCCAAAGCTCGGACAATATGTCCTGTTGTGCGTTATATCCGGGCCGGTGCAACCGCAGGGCAGCCGTTGTTCCGTCCTTTAGGGTCGTGCGAAAAACCGCGTTCTCGCGGTGCGAGATCAGGTCAAGAACCGGCGCGTTCACGCCCCAGTGGGACATGGCCTGACGCGCGGTGACAAGAAGAGCGTCGGCGTTCATGGTCGCCCCGGCAGATGTGTCAGGACATGATCCAGCGTTTCGACCAGCAAATCGGCGTTTTCCTTTGAAAAGGGCATGGGCGGGCGCAGTTTCAACGTTGCGTCACCCGGCCCGACACTGTGGAGCAGAACGCCATTGGCCCGCATCGCTTCAACCGCTTGGCGTGTCAGCTCGGTCGCGGGGGTCATGTTTGCATCACGCACCAGTTCCACCCCGAAAAACAGGCCCGAGCCGCGCACATCCGCGATGAAAGGATGTTTCTGGCGGAGTTCATTCAGCCGCTGGCGCGCGTATTCCCCCACAATGCGGGCGTTTTCGATCAGGTTTTCCTCGTCCATGATTTCAAGCACCGCATGGGCAGCGGCACAACTGACAGGATTACCCCCAAACGTGTTGAAATAGCCGAACCTGTTTCGAAAAGCTGACAGCGTTTCCAGCCCTGCCAGCACCGCCGCCACCGGATGACCGTTGGCCATGGGTTTGCCGATGGTTACGATCTCGGGCTGGATGCCGATTTTCTGATGTCCCCACCAATGCGTTCCCAGCCGCCCGAAACCCGGCTGAACCTCGTCCGCGATGACGACCCCGCCGGCGGCGCGAACGGCGGCAACGGTTTTATCCAGAAACCCATGCGGCAAGTCGGGAAAGCCTTCGTTTGCCAAAAACGGGCAGAGGATCAGCGCAGCCACACCCTGCCCGCTTGCCTGAAGCGACGCGATGGCCGCGCGAACATCCTGTTCAAACCGTTCCGGCTGGGCCGTGTTGCGCAGGCTGTCAGGGGCTGGAATGTGGCGCACGTGATCCTCAACGCCGCCCGGTTGCAGCTTGCTGAGCGACAGTTGCGACACCGCCGCCGTGTTCCCGTGATACGCACTGCTCGTGGTGATCAGACCGCGGTTCCCGGTAACAGCCGCAGCCATGCGCAGCGCGACATCATTGGCCTCGGACCCCGAGCACACCATGATCGCCGATGTAATCGAGGCGTCGAATTTCCTGGTCAAAGCTTCGATGTAATCAAGAATGCCTTCGTGCAGATAGCGCGTGTGCGTGTTCAGCGTTGCGGCCTGACGGGCAATCGCATCGACAACTTTTGGGTGGCAATGGCCCACATGGGGCACGTTGTTATAGCAATCAAGATAGCGCCGCCCGCCCGCGTCCCAAAGCCAGACACCCTTGGCCCGGACGATGTGAACAGGGTCGTCGTAAAATGTCGAGACATTCGGGCCAAGCAACCTTTCGCGCCGGTCCATTAGCGTTTGAGATTCGTGCATGGCATCCCCCTCAAGAAGTTTGGGGACATGTTTCAAGTTCACAGCAGCTCTGCAAGGCAAACCTGCTTTTGGGGGCGCTCTTATTCGTCGGTGACGCGCCCGCGCGTGGTCTTGACCTTGGCGCGATGGCTTTTTGCGTCCAGCCGCCGTCGTTTTGAGGCCAGCGTTGGCCGGGTCCTGATCCGTTTTTTGGGGGCCACCAATGCCGCGCGGATCATATCGACCAGCTTTTCCTCGGCCAATTCACGGTTCCATGCCTGCGAGCGGTGCTTTTCCGCCGTGACGATGATCGCGCCCTCTTTCGTCCATTTGCGCCCTGCGATCCGTTTCAGGCGCGCTTTCACAGCAGGGGTCAGGGAAGGAGAGCTGGCCGCCTCGAACCTCAGCTCGACCGAGGTTGAAACCTTGTTGACATTCTGCCCGCCCGGCCCCGAGGCCCGCACGAAGCTTTCAGAAACCTCCCAGTCCTGAATGGTGATATTTTCGTCAATCCGGATCATGGCGCGATGTTGCGGCAGAACCGGGGGCGCTGCAAACAAAAAGGGCCGCGCAGATCACGCGGCCCTTTTCCTGTTTCTTCAAGAGCTATGGAGGTCGATCAGTCCGGGCGCACCCGACTACGATCGCTTTCCATCAAGGATTGCCTTCAGACGAAATCCTCTCGCAGTAACCTGACCCCACTCTCCAACATCTCTTTTGACACTGGATCACCTCCTCTCACTTGTTGCTGTTAGCGGTGATCGTGCCACATGTTGTGGAAAAGTCAAAACATTTTTTTCAGGCTGGTCGCGTGGTCATTCTGGCGACGATCATGCGGAAGGGAACAAGGGCAACCATTGCAACCGACAATTTGACCAGCCAGTCGGCAAATCCCAAGGTCACCCAAAGCGGGGCAACGGGGCCAAATGTCATGAAGGGAACCGTATCCCATGCCCAGTTGATGGCCCCATCAGCGCCCGGTCCAAACACCGTAAGGCTGGCGGAAAAGGCGATGCTGAAAAACAACGCGGTGTCCAGTGCCGACCCGATGATTGAAGAGACAAGCGGCGCCCGCCACCAATTGCCTTCGCGCAGGCGGTTGAAAACGGCAACGTCCGTCAGTTGGGCGACCAGAAATGCGGTGCCCGAGCCGACCGCGATGCGCAACGGAACGGCAGGGCCATATTCCAGCATGATCTGACTGCCGATCAGCGAACAGATAATGCCAACGACAAAACCGGACAGCACCACGCGGCGCGCGGCATGTGCGCCATAGATCCGGTTCATGACGTCGGTGACGAGAAAGGCAAAGGGGTATGTGAACGCCCCCCAGGTCAGAAGGCCGTCCAGCAGCAGAAACTGGACAAGGATATTGCTGGCGACAACAATCGCCGCCATGGCAAGAATGCCAGGCAAAAGGGTGCGGTTCATCGGTTGGCTCCGTTTTGAAAAGGTCGCGGACACTTTATCCCGTCATCAGGAATGGCGCCCTTTAGATCGGAAACGGCGCAGGCGCAAGGCCGATTGTCTGAACCCGCTCAGACCCCAACCGCAATCAGGGCTTTTGCAAGTATGGGAACCGTCGTTTCGTTGAGACCCGCGATATTGATGCGACTGTCGCCAACCATGTATATTCCGTGATCCTCGCGCAGGGTCAGAACCTGTTCTGGCGTCGCGCCCATGCGCGAAAACATCCCCCGGTGCTCGGCGACAAAACCGAACCGGTCCGACCCGGCCAGCGCCTGCAATTCACCGGCAAGCTGGGTGCGTATTGCCAGCATGCCTTGGCGAACCTCTTCCAGTTCGGCCATCCAATCGGCCTTCAGGGCCGTATCGTTGAGGATCATCGTGACCAGCCGCGCGCCGTGGTCGGGCGGAAACGAGAAATTCTGCCGGTTGAGATGCGCCAGATTGCCTTGCGCGATCGTTGCCGTTGCCCTGTCAGGCGCAAGCGCCATCACGATACCAGTGCGTTCGCGATAAACGCCGAAGTTCTTCGAACAACTCGCCGCGATCAGCATTTCCGGCATGTTTCGCGCAAGCAGGCGAACACCGAGGGCGTCCTCTTGCAGACCATCGCCAAACCCCTGGTAAGCGATATCGATAAACGGGATCGCCCCGCGTTTGGACAGAATATCGCTGACGATCTGCCACTGTGCCGGGTTCAGGTTGGCCCCGGTCGGGTTGTGGCAACACCCGTGCAGCAAGACGACATCTCCGGCTTTGACCTTGGCAAGGTCGGCTTCCATCCCCGCGAAATCGACGGACCGGCTGGTCGGGTCGAAATAACGGTATTCGGCCATTTTCATGCCAAGGTGCCGGATGATCGACGGGTGATTGGGCCATGTGGGGGCCGACAGCCAGACTGTCGCGCCGGGGTTCGCCATCTGGGTCAGTTCAAGGATCAGGTGAATAGCCCCTGTTCCGCCCGGCGTATGGGCCGCGGCCACGCGTTCACGCGGAACCGCACCGCCCAGCACCAGTTCGATCATGGCGTCCTGAAACCCCGGATCCCCCGTCAAACCTGTGTAGGATTTCGTCGTTTCATCCTGCCAGAGCTGTTTTTCGGCCGATTTGATTGCACGCATGACCGGCGTCGCGCCGTGGGCGTCCTTGTAAACGCCAACGCCAAGGTCGATCTTGTCAGGGCGCGGGTCTTCGCGAAACAACTTCATCAGTTGCAGAATCTTGTCTTGTGGTTGCTCGTGCAGGTTTGTCAGCATTGTGCGCTCTCCTGAATATCCGGATTAATCCCTTGCGACCTTCAGATCGTTATACATGCCCCATTCGGCCCAGGATCCGTCATAAAGGCCGTGGTTCCTGTGCCCAAGCCGCGCCAGCGCAAGGCTGATGACCGCTGCCGTTACCCCGGACCCGCAGGTGGTGATCACGGGCTTGTGCATGTCCAGTCCGACGCTCTCCATCACCAGCGCAAGCTCGGACACGGGTTTCATCGTACCGTCGCCGTTAAGCAGGCTTGGGAACGGAACATTCTTCGAATTGGGGATATGGCCCGCGCGCAGCCCGTCACGCGGTTCCGGCGCCTCGCCCCTGAACCTTGCGGCAGGGCGGGCATCCAGAATCTGCGCGTCCTTCAGCTTGGAAGCCGCCGCGACCTGTGTGACATCCTTTACGAGTTGCGCGTTTCTCTGCACCGTGATGTGGCGATCCCGCATGATGGGTGGCATGTCTTCGACCTCGCGCCCCTCGGCCAGCCACTTGCGCATCCCGCCATCCAGCACCGCAGTGTCGGTTTTCCCGAACAAATGGAAAAGCCACCAGACCCTGGCGGCGGACATGATGCCGAACGTGTCGTAAACCACCACCTGATGCCCGTCGCCGATGCCCTGTGCGCGCATTCTTGAGATGAACTTCTCTTCCTGCGGCACCATGTGGGGCAGTTCAGATCGCGTGTCGGCGATTTCGTCAATGTCAAAAAAGCGCGCGCCGGGGATATGGGCCGCGTCATATTCCGCTTTCACGTCCCGGTTTTCGCCGGGAAGATACCACGAGGCATCGACAACGCGTAAATCCGGGTCCTTGAGGTGCGCAGCCAGCCAATCCGTGGAAACAAGCGTTGTCGGGTCACTGTGAGGCATCGGGAATTCCTGAATTGCAGAGCGCCACGGACGGAGTATCCAAGCGGCGCGCGGGTTGCAAGGGG